>DAOUID010000296.1:0-8300 GCA_034428315.1 Dehalococcoidia bacterium | reverse complement strand
TCGCCCAGCACGCGGCGAAGCCGGAGAAGGGCGAGGGGAATCGTGAGGGTGGCGGCGAGCGCGAGTGCGCGGGCCGGCTCCTCCGACTCGGTCCACTCGAGGGTGAAGGCAGCGATCGCCTGGTACAGCGTGGGAACGTAGCGGGCGTCCTCGACGCCAATGCTCGCCTGCCAGGCGCCGGAGAGGTGGGCAAGTTCCGCGCCGCCGACGGGGGCGCGCCAGACAAGCCCCACGCGGAGCAGGATGAAGAGGGCGACGACCAGCACCCAGGCCACCGTTGCGAGGGACACGGTGGGGGCTCTGAGAGCGCGGTCCTGAACGTCGTCGCGCGGCGGTGAGGAGGCGCTGACAGTCATCGCAGGTCCTCGTAGCTTGGCACGCGGTAGACCGTCACGTCACCTTCGGAGAACGCCGTCTCGAGGAAGTCCGGGAACGGCGGCAGGAGGTCTGCGGGGTAGTGCGAACGTTCGAGGGGGCCGACGACAATGTAACTGGCGCCGAGTGCCTCAAGCGCGGCCAGCACCTCGGACGGGGTTGAGGCGGTATAGATGAGGTCAACGAGATTCTGGCGACGGGCGATCTCGGCGTGGAGCTCAGGGGAGCTGCCGCGCCAGGTGAGCTCGTGGCCGGGCCAGCCGATGGGTGTCTGGAGGCCGGTGCGGGAGCCCACTCGGGCGGCGGCGCTGTCGTAGGAGGAGGCGTGCTCCCTCAGCACAAGGCGGCCCTCGGCATCTTGACTCCACCTGCGCCCGCTCGACTCCACGACGATCGCGTCCCGTTCCACGTTGTCGCGCAGCCAGCGGACAAGGGCGTACTCGCCGGGGTCTCCGCGCTCCACGTAGCGGAGGCCGTCGAGGCCAACCATCGCCTCGAAGCCCCCGGCGCGGTTGGGCACGCTGATGACGACAAAGACGAGAGCCGCGCCCAGCAGGACTCCCAGGGGGGTGACGACCAGCGGACGGAAGGCCGGCGGGACGGCCCGGATCGCGGCAACCGCACCGACCCCACCTGCGAGGGAGAGGACGAGCCATGCCTGGTAGGAGAGCTTGAAGACGGTATTGAGGCGGGGAAGGCCGAAGAGGGCGTCGCGGAGGAGGAAGAGCTCGGTCAGGTAGAGGAGGAGGAGGCCGAAGGCAGCGAGGCCGAGCACGGGGGCGGCGGCGTGCTTGCGACGGTTGAGGTTGAGCGTCGCGGCGGCGAGGAACCAGAGGGCGAGGCCGTAGACCGCGAGCGTGATCCAGGCGCCGGCTGTGCGCGCGGCAAGGGCGGTCGGGAGTCCATCGGCAACGGCGGAGGGGGCGGCGGTTCGCTCGAAGGCAGCGAGGGGCAGCCAGACCAGGAGGGGGAGGAGCGGCAGCAAGAAGCCCAGCGAGAGGGAGGAAAAGGAGCGCCCTCGACCGGACGCCACGGGGAGGAGGGCGAGGGCCGAGACGATGAGCACACCCCACATGAGAAGGACGTGTTCGATGCGCGTCCCCTCGCCGCTGTAGGCGTAGATGCCCCCGCTCTCGGGGGTGAAGTCGAGCCACCAGGGGATAAATGCGATGACGGCCAGCACGGCGGGAGGACCAAGCCAGGACACGGTGTCGAGAAGGGAGGGGCCAGGCGGCTGGACGCGCCGGTTTCGGGCGAAGACGGTGAGTGCGAGAGCAGGGGAGAGGACCATCACGTCCCAGGCGTTGACGAAGGCGAGGGAGCCGTAGACGAAGGCGACCACAAGCAGTAGCCAGGGCCGGCGTAGATGCTCCCGCCAAGAGAGCGGCCCTCTTCCCCGCCAGAGGGCGGCACAGAGGGCGAGTGCGAGCAGGACGCCGGGGATGGCCATCACGTGGGGGTGCAGGTCGCCCAGGATGAAGCTGAAGGCGGGAACCTCGGTAATGGTCGTGACCTCGGGCTGCGCGGAATCCCAGTAGGCCATGCGGGACATGCGCCACCAGGGCCAGAAGTCGTCCGGGTACCAGGCACCGGTGGGGTCGAGGGGGCGGCCGGTACAGGTGGCATCGGCGTCGGTCCCGCAACGGACGAGGCCCTCCACGCCGAAGGCTTCGTACACGCCCGGGTGTCCCGCCTCGTGGGACGAGGCCAGCTCGAACACGCTCGCGAGGGGGCCGCCAAAGAGCAGCAGGAGGAGGGCGCCGGAGCCGGCGAGCGCCACCCATCGTCGGGCGCGGCGCCCGAAGAGCCAGCGGGCCAGCGCGGCGCCAAGAGAGAAGGCGGCGGCGCCGGCGCCGGCGAAGACTGCGGCAAGGGAGAGGTTGTAGCCCGTGGCCGGCCACACATCGGAGGCGCCGGTGAGGACGGCCGCCTGGAGGTAGCCGCCGTAGTAGTAGCTCGCGTTTTCGCCGGCGAACCAGGGGTCGTGGGGGGGGTAGTCGGGGGAGGCGAGCATGGCGTTCAGGTAGAGGAAGTCCATCGGCTGCTCGGTGTGAACGATGTCGGGCAGGTAGGCGCGGACGACGGCGTAGCCGAAGAAGAGCACCGAGAAGAGCACGCCGGCGACCACGAGACCGGGAAGGGAGCGGACGAGCGTGGGGAGGAAGCGGCGGTCGAGGAGGGCGATGGCGACGGCAGCCACGGCGAACAGGGCGATCGCGGAGAAGAAGCCGCCCTGTCCGGCGGGGAGCGCGCCCACGACCCGCAGCAGGAAGTAGCCGGCGGCGACGAGCGTGAGACCGAGGGTGAAGGAGAGGCCGGCTCCCGCATCCGGGAAGCGGGGGAAGAGGCGGAAAACGAGCGGCAGCGCGAGCGCGCCGAGGACGACGGCGACGCACCAGAAAGCCAGCGCCTCAGTCACGGGGAAGCCTCACGCGAGGAGCGCATCCACGAACGTCTCGGCATCGAAGGGGGCGAGGTCGCCGAGCCCCTCGCCGGTGCCGATGAGACGGACGGGGACGCCAAGCTCGCCGGCGATGGCGAAGACGATGCCGCCGCGGGCGGTGCCATCGAGCTTGGCCAGGACGAGGCCGGTCACGCCGACGGCTTCGGTGAAGGCGCGAGCCTGCATGAGGCCGTTCTGACCCGTCGTGGCATCGAGGACGAGGAGGGTCTCGTGGGGGGCCTCGGGGTGGCGGCGCTGAATGACACGGGTGACCTTTTTCAGCTCCTCCATGAGGTTGGACTTGGTGTGGAGGCGACCGGCCGTGTCGATGATGGCGACGGCGGCGCGATCGGCCTCGGCGGCGGAGAGGGTGTCGAAGACGACGGCGCCGGGATCGCCGCCGGGCTGGTGGGCGACGACGCGGACATCGAGCCGCTCGCCCCAGGTGCGGAGCTGGTCGATGGCGGCGGCGCGGAAGGTGTCGGCGGCGGCGAGGATGGGGGTGTGCCCCCCCTCCTTGAGGGCGGATGCGAGCTTGGCGATGGAGGTCGTCTTGCCGGCGCCGTTCACACCGACGACGAGAATGACGAGGAGCTCGGGGAAGGGCGCGTCCCAGCGGGGGGGATCCTCCGCGGGCACCTGGAGGATGGCGATGAGCTCGCCGCGCAGGATGTCGCGGACTTCCGCGGAGGTGGTGGCGCGGGTCTCGCGCACCTGCTCGCGCACGCTTTCGAGGATGCGCTCGGTGGTCCCGATGCCGGTATCGGCGGCGATGAGGATCTCCTCAAGCTCATCCCAGAGGTCGTCGTCGAAGTCGGGGCGGTCGAAGAGGCGGCCGAGCTGGCCGAGGAGGCCGGAGCGGCTGCGCGCGAGGGCGCGTCCGGACTGGGCCTGGATCTCCTCGACCTGCTTGGGGGTGAAGGCGGGACCGTCCACCGCGGGGCGGGCGCCCCCCGGATCCTGCCGTCGTCGCCAGAACCTCATCGCCCTTCCTCCCGTCCGCCACGCCGGCGGCGCTCAGGATTCTCCCCCAGGGGCGGGAGCGAGTGCTAGCGGCTGGCGGCGCCGGCCGTCTCGCGGGGCTCGGCGGGTTCGGCGGGAGCCGCCTCGGGAGCCTCCTGCCGCGGCGGGGCGCCCCCTGGGAGGTCGGAGAGGCGGAGGGAAAGGGTGCTGGACACGCCACCGGGGCCCATGGAGACCCCGTAGATGGCATCGGTGGCTTCGATGGTGCGGCGATTGTGGGTCACGATGAGGAACTGGGTTCGGTCCGCGAGCCGAGCCAGCTCGGCGACGAAGCGGCCGACGTTGGCCTCATCGAGGGCGGCGTCGACCTCATCGAGGACGCAGAAGGGGGCGGGGTTCACGGAGAGGAGGGCGAAGAGCAGGGCGACGGCGGTAAGCGACCGCTCGCCGCCGGAGAGCAGGCTGATCGTGCTCAGGCGCTTGCCGGGCGGCTGCGCCTCGATCTCGATGCCGGAGTCGATGATGTCGTCGGGATCGAGCAGCTTGAGGCGGGCGGCGCCGCCGCCGAAGAAGGCGGTGAAGTAGTTGCCGAAGGCGGAGTCGACCTCGGTGAAGGTGGTGCGGAAGCGGGTCCGGATTTCGCCGTTGAGCTCGGTGATGGCGCCCTGGAGCTGGGCCTCGGCATCGGTCAGGTCCTGGATCTGCTCGGTGAGGAAGGTGAAGCGCTCCTCGCTCTCGCGGAAGTCGTCGGGGGCCTCCTGGTTGATGGGACCCAACTTGCGGATCCTGCCGCGAAGCTCGGCAATCTCGGCCTCGACGGCGGCAAGGTCGAACTGCTCGTCGGTGGAGCTGGCGGGGGTTTCGAGGCCGCCGCCGGGTGAGGGGTCGAGGCCCTCGCGGGCCATCTCGGTGCGCAGCGTTTCGAGGCGCTCGCGGGCGCGGTCGAGGCCGGCCTCAAGGTCGAGGCGGCGGCGGCGAGCTTCGAGCAGGGCGGCCTGGGCCTCGCCGTACTCGGCCTGCACGGAGCGCTCGTGCGTTTCGAGGCGGGTCAGCTCGTCGCGGTCGGGGGCGGTGTCGTCGGTCGAGCTCTCCTGCTCGACGCGAAGCTGCTCCAGCTCCTGGGTCTGGCGCTCGATGGCCTCGGAGAAGTTGCCGGCCTCGAGCTCGAGGTTCTGGGCGCGCAGGATGCGCTGGGCGATCTGCGAGGAAAGGCGCTCGATGGCGCGCTTCTGCTGCTCGCGGGCGAGGGCCTGGGCCCTCGCTTCGCCCTCGGCGGCGGCGAGCCGGGCGCTGGCGCCGGCGACCTCGTCCACGGCCTGCTCGACGCGCCCGGGGGCCGCCTCAAGCTGGGGGGCGATGCCTTCGATCTCGGCGGCCAGCCCGGTTCGCCGGGCGTTGAGCTGGTCGAGGAGGGCGCGAGCGTCGCGTGCGGCCTGCTCGTCGAAGGAGCCGCCCGCGAGCTCGCGGCGGCGGGCGAGCACGGAGGTCATTTCGCGGCGGATGCGGTAGAGGCGGTCCCGCTCCCGATCGCGAGCGCGGAGGGTATCGTCGAGGGTGGTGCGGCACTCCTCGTGGGCGCGGTCGCTCTCCTCCACGAGGCGGGAGAGGCGGTCGACGGTGTCGCGGGCCGTCTCGACCTGCTCGCGGTTGGCCTCGACGACCTTCTCCAGCTCCGTGATCTGGGCGGGAAGCTCATCGATCTCGCGCTGGCGGGTAAAGCTGAAGGGGCTTTCGGAGTCGGAGGCGATGCCGCCGGTAATGACGCCGGAGGGGTCGAGGAGGACGCCGTCGAGGGTGACGACAGCGCCGAGGCCGCGGCTGAGCATGCGCTTCGCGACGCGCATGTCCTCGACGACGATGATGCGGCCGAGGAGGGTGTCGACGAGATCGCGGAAGCGACTATCGCAGCGCACGAGGCGGGAGGCGACGCCGACGACGCCGCGCTCCTTCTGGAGGTTGAGCGGGTAGACCTTGCGGAGGCCGTCGAGGGGGAGGAACTGGGCGCGGCCGCGGGCGCCGTCGCGGAGCAGCTCGATGGCGTGGAGGGCCTGGGTCTCCTGCTCGACGATGATGGCGTGGAGGTGGTGCTCAAGGGCGGCGTTGACAGCGGCCTCGAGGCCGGCGGGCACACGCAGATGGCGAGAGAGGAGCCCGACGACGCCGGCGACTTCGGGGGCCTCGCCGAGGCTGCCGGGGCGCACGTTCTCGATGAGGACCTGGCCCATGATGAGGGCGTTGCGGGTGCCCGTGGCGATGCCCTCGCTCTCGGCCTGGACGCGCTTGAGCACTTCGAGGCGGCCGCGGAGGTGGTCGAGCTCGCGGAGGGGGCCCTGCGAGGCACGCTCGAGCTCGCGCAGCTCGTTCTGGACGCGGGCGAGCCTCTCCCTGGCTCCCGCGGCCGCCTCGCGGGCCTCCCGCAGCTTCGCCTCGGCGGCGGCGGCGCGCTCGCCGAGATCGGCGCGGCGGCGGCGATAGGCGACGAAGTCGAGCAGGAGCTGCCGGCGGCGCTCGTTGACCTTGTCGGCCTCGGGGCCCTCGGCCGGGGGACGGGAGGCGCCTTCGGCGACGGAGGCCCGCTCCCTGATGCGCTCATCGAGGGATGCGATCTGGCCTCGCAGCTCCTCGGCGCGGCGGTGGAGGGCGGCATCCTCGCGCTGGGCGAGGACGAGGGCCTCGCGGTCGCGCTCAAGGGATGTGCGGAGCGCCTCGATCTCGTCGGTGAGCTCCATGGCGCGGCGGCCACCCTCCAGGTCGGCGGCCGCGAGGGTCGCCTTCTCGCCCTCCAGCGCCTCGACCTCGGTGCGGATCTCGCCGTGGCGGGTGGTGGTCATGGAGTGGCGCTCGCGGTCGAGGACGAGGGCGTGTTCGAGATCGCGGATGCGGGTCTCGATGTCGCCCCGGGCGCCGTCGCTGCGAGAGACGACCTCGCGCCGCCTCGCGATCTCCTCGCCGAGGGTCTGGAGCTGCTCCTCGAGAGTGGTGACGCGGGACTCGGCGGTCTCGTCTTCGGCGCCGCGCTGGTCGAGCTCGGCCTGGGCGCGGGCGATGGCGGTGCGGGCCTCGCTCCAGCGGGAGGAGTAGAGGCGGCGGAGGAGGGTGGCGAGGCGAGCGGAGAGCTCGCGGTGCTCGCTGGCGCGGTTGGCCTGGCGGCGGAGCAGGCGGAGGCGGGGCTCCAGCTCGTCGACGATGATCTGGACCTTGGCCATGTTCTCGCGCGTGCTCGCGAGGCGGTTGTGCGCATCGGCGATCTTGACGCGGAAGGGCTTGACGTCGGCGGCCTCATCGATGAGCGAGCGGCGCTCCTGGGGGGAGAGGCTAAGGACCTCGTCGACCATGCCTTGACCCATGATGGCGTAGCTGTTCTGGCCCACGTTGGCTTTCTGGAGGAGGTCGTTGAGGTCGCGCAGACGGATACGGGAGCCGTTCAGGAGGTACTCGGTGTCGCCATCGCGGTAGGCGCGGCGGCCGATCTGGATCTCGCTGAAGTCGAGGGGCAGCCAGCCGTCGCCGTTGTCGAGGGTGAGGGTGACTTCGGCCATGCCGAGGGGGGCGCTGTCGCCGGCGCCGGAGAAGATGACGTCCTCCTGCTTGCGGGCGCGAAGGAGGCGCAGGCCCTGCTCACCGAGCACCCAGCGGACGGCATCGGCGACGTTGCTCTTGCCGGAGCCGTTGGGTCCGATGATGGCGGTCACCCCGGAGCCGAACTCGAAGGTGGTCTCCTTCGCGAAGCTCTTGAAGCCCTGGAGCGTGAGGCGCTTGACGTACATGGATCAGGCTCCCACGGGGACGCCGGAAGGGGCGTCTGCTGAGAGGGCGGCATGGGCCTGGCGGGCGGCCTCGTGCTGGGCGGCACGCTTGCTCGATCCGCTGCCGCGGCCAAGCATCTCGCCGGAAACCCGGACCTCCACCACGAAGCGACGCCCCTCCTCCTCGGCCTGTTCGTCAACAGTCACATAATCCGGGGGCTGATGCCAGCGGGCCTGCACAAGGTGCTGGAGCGCGGACTTGGGGTCGAGGGAGGGGCCGCCCTCGCGCATGCCGTCGATCTCGGGCTTGAGGAGGCGGAGGGCGAGTGCGCGGGAGACGGTAAGCCCGTGGGCGTGGTAGACGGCGCCGACGAGCGCCTCGAAGGCGCCGGCGAGATTGCGGTCGCGGTTACGCCCGCCCGCGGCCTCCTCGCCACGGCCGAGGATCAGGTAATCCCCGAGGTCGAGGCGGCGGGCGGCCCTGGCCAGGGTGCTGCCACGCACGATCTCGGCGCGCATGCGCGTGAGCTCGCCCTCGGCGGCATCGGGGTAGGCGCGGAAGAGGGCGTTCGCGACGACCATGCCGAGGATGGCATCGCCAAGAAACTCAAGGCGCTCGTTGGGAGTGGCCTGCGTGGAGCTCTCGTTGGGGTAGGAAGCATGGGTGAGCGCCTCGCGGAGAAGGTCGCCCGGGAGAGGCTTGATGCCAAGCCTCTCCGCCAAGTCGCCGCTGCGTGGGGGCGACTGGACCACGGCGGCCGCGCTCTCCAAGA
>DAOUID010000295.1:0-15280 GCA_034428315.1 Dehalococcoidia bacterium | reverse complement strand
GCGTCAACGCCATCCTTCCCGGCTCCGTCCGCACCGAGGACTACGAGGACGCCTCCGGCGGCGACGACGAGTACTTCGCGAAGATGGCCGAGAACGAGCCGCTGAAGCGCCTGGGGAAGGAGGAGGACTTCGGCGCCGCCGCCGTCTACCTCGCCTCTGACGCCTCCAGCTGGGTCACCGGCACGCTGCTCATGGTCGCGGGCCACCCCTAGCCCCGGCCCTTTGCGAACGCGCCCGCCGCTGGCTACCGTACGCGCCTGACTCCAAGGAGGTTCCCCATGCCCGAAGGAATGCGCGACCACGAGGTCGTTTCCGTCTATCCCTACAGCGAAGAGCAAATCGACCAGCTCATGAACGACGCCAGCGAGTGCATCCTGATGTGGGGCACCAAGGATGGCTGGCCCGTCGGCGTCTACCACTCCTTCGTCTGGAAGGACGGCAAGTTCTGGATCACCTGCGCTGCCCACCGCCACCGCGTCGCCGCGATCCGTCGCGATGGCCGTGTCTCGGTCGCCGTCAGCGGCATCTCGGCCAGGAGCCCCGACTCGCCCCGCGGCGCCGCCACCGCCAAGTGCCGCGCCATCGTCCGCGAGGACCAGGAGACCAAGGACTGGTTCTATCGCGCCCTCGCGCACAAGGCGAACCCCGACGACAAGGCCGCCGAGGACGACTTCGTCGAGCGCCTCGACTCGCCCCTCCGGATCATCATCGAGGCCACTCCCGAGAAGTGGATCACGTTCGACAGCGCCAAGTCCGGGAAGGACGTCGCCGGCACGCTCACGGACGAGGAGCGCGGCCCGCGACTCGAGTCCGACGCCGTCCGCATGCGCGCCGAGCGCGAACGCCGCGGCCTCGACCCCGACGCGAGGTAGGTCAGGCCCTTCAGGGGGCCGGGATGGTGCGTGCTAGGATGGGACGGTGAGCACGACTGCGGAAACGCCCGCTTCCAGCGTGGCACTGGAGTGGAAGCCCCTTCTCTTTGTGCGCTACCGGGAAGGGAAGAAGCAGCGAACGGCTGATCTCCGGGGGCCGGAGTGGCGGGAGCCTTTGGGACCAGCCCTGAATTCCGTGCTCGCTGCTCCGAAGAGGTTGTGGTCAGAGCGGGCAATCGACCTTGGGCTTCGGGGCGGTGCGCCGGAGTGGGTCAGGATCGTGAGGGAGTACGAAGGCGAGAGCGGGACGGCCTTCATCCCGTGGAGCGATGTTGTCGCCTTCGAGTACAAGGGAGAACTGCTGGCCGAAGGGGCCACGCCCCTGCCCTTTCCTCGTTGATGGCTACTCGAGCGTACGCCGTCACGATGGATGACCAGAGGTTCCTCACGGTCCATGCCGACAATGCGCGAACACGCGACTTTCACATCGAGTTTTATTGCCATGAAGATGGTGAAGAGGTCTTCGTTGCGATGTTCTCACTGAGCGATGTCAATAGTGTGATGGATTTGGAAGCGGTGTCGGAATACTCGCGGGAAGGCGACGATGAGCAGGACGAGGGGGAATAATCCCTCCTTCCCCCTCACACCACGTCGAACTCGAGCTCCAGCTTTGGCTGCTCGTTCATCGGGCCGGCCACCTGGATGTGCGCCGCGCCGCCAGGTTTCACGCGCGGGTTGCCCATCGCCCGGAGCAGCGCCTTCGACCCAATGACCGCCTCCGACCGCGCCAGCTGGTAGCCCACGCAGAAGTGCTTCCCCAGCCCGAAGCCGAGGTGCCCGGCCTGGCCGCCCTCGAAATACCCTGAGCGCAGCTCGCGGCCGAAGTAGAGGTCGTCCCGGAAGATGTCGAACTCGTCCGGGTGGTCGAACACGCGCTCGTCGTGGTTCGCCCCGAAGATCGAGAAGTGCGCCTCATCCCCCACCGGGATCGTCTGGCCGTACAGCTCCACCGGCTTCACCACGTCCCGCGACTGGCTCCCCGCCGGCGGCGTGATCCGCATCGTCTCCGTGAACACGCGGTCGAACAGGTCGGGGTCGCGCTTCACCTCGGCAAACTGGTCGGGGTTCTCCATCATGTGGACCCACATGTTCCCGATCGCCTTGTCGGTCGTCTCACCGCCCGCCACCAGCAGCAGGCTTGAGAACGCCTTGATGTCCTCTTTCGACATCCGCGCCCCGTCGACCTCCGCGATGCAGAGCTTCGAGATCAGGTCCTCGCCCGGGTTCACGCTGCGCTCGTCCACCAGCTTGTCGATGTAGGCGTGGAACTGCTGGTTGCACTCGATGCCGTACTCGCGCTGCTCGGGCGTGCCCGTCAGTCCCGCCATCATCGCCGGGTACCATTCGTGGAAGAGGTCGTGATCCGCCTGCGGCAGCCCCAGCATGTCGATGATCACCATCACCGGCAGCCGCGAGCTGAACGCATCGATCAGCTCGACCTCGCCCTCGTCCGCGAATCCCTGCGCCAGCCGCTCCGCCGCGCTCACCGTGATCCGGTCGACGAGGTCCTGCGTGTTCTTCTCGATGATCGGGATCAGCGGCTCCATCCGCCGCCCCGAGAACTCCGGGGCGACGATGTTCCGCCGCTTCGTGTGCTCCTCCCCGTCGAACTGCATCATCGTCGTGCCGAACACGAGCGCCATCGAGCGCTCTAGGTTCTTGCTGGAGTAGTGCACGTTGTCCTTGAAGGCGTTCACCACGTCGTCGTAGCGCGTGATGTACCAGAGCCCGTGCATGTCGTCGTGATACAGGGGGAAGTGGTCGCGTAGCACTCTCAGGTGCGGGTAGGGGTTGCGCCAGTACTCCGGCGTGTCGAACACCGCCGGATCGAAGCTCACGGCCGTCATCGCGGTCCTCCCCTCGCTAGGTGGGGCTCTCCCAGATTGCCGGTTCGAGCCCCATCAGCCCGTGGTGGAACTGCTCGACCGGCAGGTTCGAGACCGGCTGCCCCAGGTCCGACCGTGGCGGCAGCTCCACCGGGTGCCCCGGTTCGGACGCGATCAGGTCGCCCGTGCGCCCGTCCTGCAGCAGGTCGAGCAGCAGCTGCGCCTGCTGCGCGGGCGTCATCCAGCCCGCCACGACCTCGTCGGGCGGATTCCCGCCCGGGAAGACCCCTCGCAGCATCGGCGTGTCCGTCGCGCCCATGCCGATGCCGTTCACGCGCACGTTCTGGCCGTTCGCGGCGAACCCCAGCGCCCACCCCTGGATGTAGCCGTTCAGCACCCACTTCGAGCCGTCGTACAGGTCCGTCGACGGCCCGCCGCGCGTGCCCCCCGGCTCCACCGGCGGCAGGATGTGGTCCGTCGAGATGATGACGATGTCACCCTCACGCTCCACCAGCGAGGGCGCGAACGCCCGCTCCAGCAGGTAGACGCTCTTCACGTTCGTGTCCATGAAGCGCTGGTACTCCGAGAGCGCCTCCTCTCGCGACAGGTCCATCGGCGTCGACCCGTAGATGGCGGCGTTCATCACCACCACGTCCACCCCGCCGAAGTCCCGCAACACGGCGTCCACGAAGCCCAGCACCGCCTCCGTGTCCGACACGTCGCAGGGGTAGGCGCGAACCGTCTGCCCCGTCGTGGCCGCGATCTCGTCCGCGACCGCGCTCACCTCCGGCTGCACGTCGCACACCGCGACATCCGCCCCTTCGCTCGCGAGCGCCCGCGCGTAGGCCGTTCCCAGCCCCTGCGCCGCCCCCGTGACCACCCCGACCTTGCCGTCCAGGAATCCCATCGTTCTCCTCCTACGCCCGGAAGGCCGACTTCATCACGCCGACCCTCATCGAAAAGTCATCGCTGCGCGGCGTCAGGACGACCGGGTCGTCCACCCAGACGGGGATGTTGTAGCCGCTGCGCCCGTCCTTGATCAGGTCCATCACGACCTGCGCCACGTCCGCCGGCTTCATCCAGCTCGCGATCAGCTCCGGGGTCAGGTTCTCCTCCCCCGTGAAGCCCCGCAGCATGTGCGAGTCCGTTGCCCCCAGGCAGATGCCGTTCACGCGGATGTTGTGCGGTTCCCCCGCCTTTGACCAGCTCAGCAGGTACCCGTTCAGCCCCCACTTCGAGGCGTCGTAGGTGTCCATCACCCAGCCGCCCCCGCTGGGACGGTTCTTCTGCGTGTAGATGTGGTCGGTGGCGATGTTCACGATGTCGCCCCCGCCCTGCTCCTGCATGATCGGGAACACCGCTCGCCCGAACAGGTAGTACGCGCGGTTGTTCACGTTCATCACCAGGTCGTAGTCCGCGATCGACTTCTCCACCGGGTCCGTCGGCGAGGTCATCGCGATCGTGCCCGCGTTGTTGATCAGCACGTCGATCCGGCCGAACGCCTCGACCGTCGAGTCGACTACCCGCCAGCAGTCCTCGGGGACGCCCGTGTCCGCGCGGAACGCGGCCGTCTCGACCCCGTGCGCGTCCCCGATTTCCCGCGCGCGCTCGTCCACGTTCTCGCGGATGTCGCAGATGGCGACCTTCGCGCCCTCCGCCGCGACGGCGTTCGCAAAGGCGACGCCGACTCCCTCGGCGGCGCCCGTCACCAGCGCCACCTTCCCGTCAAGAAATCCCATGACAGCCTCCGGCTCGCGACCGCCTACGTATCACGGAGCGCGATGCACGCGCATCCTACGAGCCTCGGCAACCCCTCGCACGGCCATACCTGCCGGCCACCCGGCACCGATCACCAACCACCGGTTAGCGGCCGCTACCGGTTCTTCTGTACGTGCTCCCGCCGGTCCGCCGACGAGCTCCAGGTCAGGATCCGCGTCGGCTTGTACGACACCACCACGCGATCGGGCGTGTTCGCGATGTGCTCGTAGCTGGACTCCCAGTTGTCGCCGCCGTACTTGCGCGCGATTGTCTCCGTCACGGTCCCCAGCCCCGGCGTGATCGTGCAGGACTCCGCTGCCAGCACCACCGTGCGCTGGTCCGGGTCGCCCGGCTCGTCGACGCAGATCGAGACGCGCCCATCGCGCTCCAGGTTCCGTGTCTTCAGGCGCGGCGCGGTCGTGCTGAAGTAGACCGTGCCGTCCTCCCAGTGGAACCAGATCGGCGTCAGCTGCGGGAACCCGTCCGGGTTCACCGTTGCCACGATCGCGTTCCTCGGCTCCGCCAGGAACGCATCCATCTCCTCACGGGACATCGGCATATCGCCACCTCCGCGGCCCACGTCGGGCCGCGCGCAAGTGTAGCGCGGGGGGAGGGTAAATCGGGATTCCAGGCGCTACGCTCGCGTTCATGACGCGAAGAGGTCGGGGACGCCCACCCCATCCCGACATCCTCACCCCCGCCGAGTGGCGCGTCCTGGAAGAGCTGCGGACGGGTGGCACCTACGCTGAGATCGCCGTTCGTTTGGGAGTCAGTCCCGACGCCATCAGGTTCCACGTCAGGAACATGCGGGCCAAGCTCAACCTCAGCGATCGCGCCGAGCTAGTGGCCTGGAGTCCCCCGGACGGCGAGCGGCGCAGGCTCTTTCATGCGCTGTTGGCGCCGCTCGCCGCCCTCCCCTCTGTGACCCGAACGCTTGCCGGAGTCGCTGCGGTCACGGTTGCGGCCGGTGCGATCGTCGCAGCGATCGTGCTGGTCGCGGTGCTGGGAAGTGGGGGTGGGTCGCCGTCCGTCGTCGCCGTCCCCGATGAATCCACGGCACCCACTGGGTCCACGGGCACGCCTGCAGCCGGGTCCACCCTTCCCGCCGAGAGAACCCCCGCCCGGGACGAAGCTAGCCCCACACCCCCGTCGCCCGCGGAGACGCCGACCCCCTCGCAGGCCCCGGCCACGACACCCGCCGTAGCGAATGGCGAGTGTGCGTTCGACTTCCGCGACGTTTTCGACTTTTGGGTTACGAAACCCGAATACGTGGGTGACCCCGAAGTCAACAGGACTCCTGTCTTGCGGTGGATCGGGTACCCGCCGGTGTCGGAGGACGAATCAGGTACGGGAATCCGGGTGCACCGCCTCATCGCGACAGGGAGTGTTCGAGGTGTGGACCGAGCAGAGAACCTGTCCGACGGTCGGGCTTTTCTGGTGCTGGAAATCGAGGTAGAGGACGTTCTGTGGGGTGTCGTACCCCAGGGCACAGTGGTGAGGATCCTTCTGGATGGCAACTCCCGCAAGGCACTGGACTGGCAACGCGTGGAGGCTGCCCGGCAAGATCTGCTTTGCAGTCGGGCCTTGTTCGCCAACCTGTGGCCTGTAGGCCACGAACTGGCCGGTCTTCAGTCGGATGAACTCCAGCGTGTATCGATTTGGGACATCGCCCTCGGACCTCGCGGTGACCCGTTCATCGATGAACTTGCGCAGGCCTTCCGCTTGGCTGCGCTGGAGGTGCAACCGCGCGCCTGTCCCCTCTTCTCGATCGGAACGGGGAACGATGTAGCGGTCAGGCCCCCCAGGGGGCGAATCAGGGTCGTGGAAAGTAGCGGCATTGATTCCGCATCCGTTGCTGTCGCCGTTACGGGTTCGATCGTCGGCATTGCAGGTGAGGCTTCCGTTGCCGAGCACGTCTCGCAAGGCGCCTTGGCGGAGCGCTATCTGGTCTTCGACGTTCTGGTGGGTGAGCGCCTTGCGGGTGAACTTGAGCACGGAGACCGGTTGCACCTCGTGCTCCCGGTTGCTGCCACCGTCTCACTCGAACATGTTGCGAGCCTCCTGCCCTGTCACGGCGCGCTTCTCCTTCTCAGGGAGGGCTTGGAAGGGTGGCTTCGGGTCTCCTTACCGGAATCCTGGGTGCCGTTGTATGCCCTCCATGATTGGGGCCTGTATTTGGAGACGGCAGGAGGGAACATCCTGACTCCCTATGTGAGTTGGGCCAGTTGGGACTGGATGTTGTACGGCCCCATGATGATCTATGGCGTGAACGTTCAACATGCGGACCTCGCCGAGTTCAGCGCGGCGCTGAGAGGGGCTCTGGCCGATCGGTAGTCGGTAGCCACTCAGCGCTCCCTCAGCGGCGCGCCAGCGACGCGCTCCACTCAGCGCAGCGCTCTCCTCATCACTCAGCCCCGCGGTAGCGGGGCGCTTTCCTCGGCGGGCGCAGCCCGCCGCCTACCCCACCGGCGCCTTCGGGAACTCGTAGACCGGCGGCTTCCCTCCCCGCTTCGCCTTGCTCGCCGGCAGCGACTCCGTCCGCTTCGTCCACTCGTCGGGCGACCAGCCCCAGTTGCTGATGATGCGGTAGTGCGAGATTCGCCACTTGTCCCCGTCCGGCACGAACGTCCCCTGGTAGAGGCCGCCGCCCAGGCCGCCGTGGCCGCCCGACGTCATGAAGTAGGCGCTCAGCTCCGCGCTCGAGCAGTCCTCGGCCACGTTCACCTGCACGTTCGCCGAGTGGTGCCCGCCCGAGAGCGTCGGCTCCGCGCTCGAGTGCGGCCCGTACAGCTCGCGCATCGCCTCGCGACCCTCGAAGCGGAGGTCGTCCATCGTCCCCGGCGGGAAGTTGATCACCTCCAGCAGGGCATCCTCGTGGAACACGTCGAGGATGCCGTCGGTGTAGCCGATGTCCATGTTGTAGAAGTACTCGTTGAAGGTGCTGATCACCGCCCGCTCCGCCTCCAGGCGGGCCACCCGCGCGCGCAGTTCCGCAAGCTCGTCTGACATGTCGCGTTCTCCTCCGTCGGATGTCGCGGAGGATGGACCGCCCGCGACCCCTTCGCAAGGCCCCGATCACCCCGCTCGCCGCGTTGACATGCCCTGTGTGCAGCCTAGACTCGCTCCAAGGACCATCCCCGAGCGGCGAGGCGACCATGACGGCCCCAACCGAAGCCCCCATCATCGAACCCGGCGAGTTCCTCACCGAAGAGCACCGCCTCAACCCCTTCCCCCTCTACAAGAAGATTCGCGATTGGGAGCCCGTCTACCACGACCGCCTCCAGAACCGCTTCTTCGTCAGCCGCTACGAGGACATCTGGGACGCCTACAAGCGCAGCCGTCCCGGCGGCGACTTCACCCGCGGCGTGTACGACATGCAGGGCAAATACGACTTCGGCTCCGAGTCGCCCCTCGGCGAGACCATCCTCGACATGGGCGAGGGCCCCGAACACCGCTGGAGCCGCGGCATCGTCGCCGGTGAGTTCGTCGGCAAGAAGCTGGTCACCTGGCTCCCCGTTATCGAGGAGACCGCCGCTGAGATGATCGAGCAGTTCTCCCGGGAGGCTGCCGAGGACCTCGCCTCGGGCATCTCGAAGCAGGGCGAGATCGACCTCGTCACCCAGTTCAGCCAGCGTTTCCCCATCCGCGTCATCGCCGGGATGCTCGGCCTCCCCCGCGAGGACTTCGACTACTTCGAGAGCATCTACAACACCCTCTTCGCCGGCATGGGTTACGGGCGCGCCTACTTCCGCTCCGCCGAGCAGGCCAAGTTCGAGCTGCACGACTACCTCACACCGATCATCGCCGACCGTCGCGCCAACCCCCGGACCGACCTCATCTCCAAGTTCGTCCAGGCCGAGATGTCCGGCGAGATGATGACCGACCACCAGATCAAGTCGTTCGTCGCTCTCCTCCTCGTCGGCGGTGGCGACACCACCCACAAGGCCATCGACTCCATGTGGTGGAACCTGCTCAACAACTACGAGCAGTACGAAGCCGTCCGCGACGACCCCGAGCTGATGGACCGCGTCTTCACCGAGATGCTCCGATTCGATGGCTCGAACCACTACCAGCCCCGCCGTGCCACCCGCGAAACCGAGCTCGGCAACCGCGTCATCCCGTACGGCGCCAACGTCGCCCTCTGCCTCGGCTCCGGGAACCGCGATGAGCGCGTCTTCAAGGACCCCGACCAGTTCAACATCTTCCGCGACGACCTCTACTTCGGGAAGGAACTGCGCGTCGGTTACTGGCAGGACGGCGTTGCCAGCCACCTCGGCTTCGGCCAGGAGCGCCACTTCTGCATGGGCTACGCCATGGCCCGCCAGGAGGCCGTCATGGCCGGCAAGATGCTCCTCCAGGTGCTCAAGAACCCGCGCCTCAAGGACCTCCCCAACGACGGCATCGTGTTCCCGCCCCCGGGCAAGGGCGGCGTCCGCGGCGTCACCCACCTCGAAATCGAGTTCGATATTTCTTGAGGCCGGCCGTCCGGTTTGCCTTCCCGACGGCTGGCGCCGCGAGGGGTGCAATCCTGCCTGGCGGCTGATCGCGGGGCCCACGACTTGGTGCAAAACCCCTAGAATCCGCCCCCCGGCGCAGGCGTGCTCCCCTCGCGGCGCTATCCGCGGGATGGCGCCTAAATCCAGCCGGCCCAGAGAAAAAAATGGCGACGATTCTGGCCCACATCAAGATCAAGGAAGGCAAGGAAGCCCGTTTCGAGGAGCTCGAGGGCGAGCTCTGGCGCGACACCCACGCCAACGAGACGAACGTCCGCCGCTACGAGTTCTGGCGCGGCGCCGAGAAGGGCAGCTACTACGGCCTGCTCTCCTTCAACAGCTTCAATGGCTTCATCGAGCACCAGGCCAGCCCCCACCACGAGGACTCCGGCCTGGGCGAGGTAATCGAGGGCATCCAGCTCGAGTGGATCGACCCCGTGCCCAGCGCCTCCGACCTCGCCACCACCGACACGGAGCCCCTCTTCGAGGGCGCCAACGACCTGCAGAAGCAGTACCACGCCAATTTCCAGCCCGATGTCCAGGACTGGTGGAGGGCTCTCCGCGAAGGGGCGTAATCGCGCCCGAAGTATTGCCAAGCGCTATGCGCATCCGCCAGAATCGGCGCGTCTTGCGGTCAGCGGTCGCTGGCCGGAGGGCGTGAGGGGGCAGCATGTCGGCCTACATCATCCGGCGCCTCATCGCCATTCCCCTCATGCTGCTCGTCCTCTCCTTCATCCTCTTCCTGCTCATCTGGATCCTGCCGGGCGATGCCGCCTTCTCCGGAGCCCTCAGCATCTCCGAAACCGGAAACTACGATGTCGCTCGCGAACGGTTCGGCCTTGACCGGCCCTGGTACGTCCAGTACGGGGACTGGCTCGGCGGCATCTTCGTGGGCGACTTTGGCGAGTCGCTGACGCCCCCGCACGACTCCATCATGGGGTCCGTCAAGGAGCGGTTGCCCAAGACCATCGAGGTCGGGCTGCTGACGATCATCCTGTCGGCGGTCATCAGCGTGCCCGTGGGCGTGATCTCGGCCATACGGCGCAACAAGCCCGAGGACTACGTGCTGCGGACGGTGACCATCCTCGGCATCTCCGTGCCAAACTTCTGGATCGGGACGCTCATCATCCTCTACTCCTTCGTGTGGTTCGGCTGGAACCCCATTCAGGACTGGGTCGACTTCCACGAGGACCCCCTCAAGAACCTCGCCATTGTCATCTTCCCCGCGGGCATCCTGGCCTTTGCGGGGGCGGCCTACACGGCCCGCATCATGCGCTCCGCCATGCTTGAGGTGCTCTACTCGGACCACGTACGCACGGCCCGGGCAAAGGGGCTGCGGGAGAGGGTCGTCATCTTCCGCCACGTCTTCCGCAGCGCCCTCATCCCCGTGCTGACGGTCCTGGGCCTGCAGCTCGGCTCCATCCTCGGCGGCGCCGTCGTGGCTGAGCAGATTTTCGCCATTCCCGGCATGGGGCTCTTCGCCCTCGACCGGATCCTGGCGCGGGACTACACCTCCCTCCTCATGATCGTGATGATCTTCGCGACCATGTTCATGTTCGTGACTCTCCTGGTGGACATGCTGTACACCTACGTCGATCCAAGGATCAGGTACTAGCGATGACCGAAGCGGCCCAGACGCCAGTCGCGGGGGCCCTGCTCGAGCAGGAGTACGCGATCCCGCCCCGGCAGCGATTCAACCCGCTGCGCTGGGCCCTTCGCGAGCCTGCCGGTGCGCTCAGCATCGTTATTGTCCTCGCGGTCGGCTTCATGGCCGGCGGGGCGTCGCTCCTCAACACCACCAACCCCCAGACCCTGGACGCGTTTACCGCCGATGTCCTCGAAGGCCCAAGCGGCGACTACTACTTCGGTACCGATCGCCACGGCAAGGATGTCTGGTCGAGCGTGCTCTACGGAGGCCGCATCTCGCTCAAGATCGGCGTGGCCACGGTGGTGGTGGGCACCATCGGCGGGACGTTGCTTGCCCTCATCGCGGGATTCGTTGGAGGTGTCGTCGACTTCGGCCTGAGCCGCGTCGCCGACATCCTCTTCGCGGTCCCCGCGCTCCTCTTGGCAATGATCATGGACATCGTCCTGGTGGACAGGCTGCCCGATCTGCCGGCCTTGCCGGCCGAGGAGTTGGCGCGCGTTCTTGCGATCGCCTTCTTCTTCATGCCCGGGGCCTTCCGCATCATGCGCGGCTCCGTGCTCGAGCAGCGCAGCGCCCAGTACGTCGAAGCGGCAGTCCTCATCGGGTCGGGGCGGTGGCGCATCATGCTGCGCCACATCCTCCCCAACATCACGGGCCTTGTGATCGTCCTCACCACCATCAGCCTGCCCGCCGCCATCCTCACCGAGGCGACGCTCTCCTTCCTGCTCGGCTCCACCGCGCCCTCCTGGGGGGCGGAGTTAAGTGGCGAATCGCGCCAGTTCTTCAACCGCGCCCCCTGGATCGCCATCTTCCCCGGCGCTGCCCTGGCCATCACCGTGTTCGCCTTCAACATCTTCGGCGACTCCATCCGCGACACGCTCGACCCTCGCCTGCGCGGGCGCATTTAGCCCGGCGAAGATCCCCCCGCTACCCGTTGATTCGCGATCCCCGCAGGGAGTATTGTGCTCGCAGCATCTGTCAGAACGGTGCCTGTGACTGCGGGCGAGGAGGGAACGAGATGCGAGATCGGGATAACTACTGGCTTCGATTGCGTGGCCGCAAGCTGAGCCGCCGCAGCTTCCTGGCTGGCGCGGGCGTGGCTGCTGCCGGCTCCGCCGCCATCCTCGCCGGCTGCGGGGACGATGACGACGACGACGACGACGATGGCGCCCCCGAGCCAACAGCGGCTCCGGCTACCGAGGCGCCCACCGAGGCGCCCGCGACCGAGGCTCCCGCCGCCGGCCCCAAGCGGGGCGGCACCTACCGTTCGTGGAAGACGACCGAAGACATGGGCAACGACCCCGCCGTCTTCCACACCAACAACCAGGAAGTCGTCTACCAGGTCTTTAGCCACCTGCTCGACTACCAGGTCAGCAAGGGCATCTTCTCGATGGACGGCGCTGTCAGCTACGAGCAGGTCGACCCGACGACGCTCGTGTGGAACATGCGCCCGGGCATGCAGTTCCACAACGGCGACCCCGTCACCACCGAGGATGTCGCCTTCACCATCGAGCGGCCACCCGGGCTGCTGGAGAAACTGGGCGCCACCCACGCCCCCGCGGCCGCATTCGACTACTACGAGAGCATCCAGGCCGTCGACGACGCCAACGTCCAGGAGAACTGGATCGGGCCGCGCGCCGACGCCCTGATCAACCGCTCCCGCCAGTACTTCGGCATCATCAACAAGGAACTCGTGCTGGCGCAGCCCGAGCAGGATGCGCAGGTGCACGTCAACGGCATGGCCGCGGGCCCCTTCATCCTCTCGGAGCGCAACGCCGAGGGCACACGTCTCACGAAGAACCCGAACTACTACAAGCACCCGAACCCCGACGACGGGTTCGTCGAGGACGGGCCCTACATCGACGGGTACGACGTCCGCATCGTCCCCGATGCCGTCACCGCCCGCTCCCTCCTTGAGAGCGGCGACCTCGACGCCTACGGCTCCGTCGATGCCCTCGAGGCCGAGGAGCTCCGGGACAACCCCAACGTGTCCGTGGAGGCCGCGCCGGCCGGCGGTTGGTCCGTCCACGGGTTCGACGGCGGCAAGTGGTACGACGAGCGCGCACGGCTTGCCATCTTCAAGGCCTTCAACTACCAGGCCTTCATCAACAGCATCCACGTCGGCAGCGCCATCCTGCAGGCGCCGGTCACCATCATCAATACCCGCTTCCAGCAGTTGACCCAGGAAGAGCTCGCGGTGTACTACCAGTACGACCCCGAGGATGCCCGCGCCCTCTGGGAGGCGGCCAAGAACGACGCGGCAGCCGGCGAAAAGTACGACTCCATCTACGAGTACGTCGACATCCATACCGTCCAGAGCGACGCGCTCGTCGCCATCAGCGAGTTCACCACCCAGAACCTGACCGAGGTGCTCGGCACCACGTTCGAGATGTCAACCGCCGACGTCCAGACATGGGTGAGCGCCGCCAACGACCGTACCGACGACGTGAAGCCCTGGGGCCTGCTCCAGGTCGGCAGCGGCGTCGGTGGGGGCACCGACGGTACTCCCGGCGTCAGCTACCTCTCATGGTTCGACCCCACACAGTACGGCGACAGGGCCTTCAACTTCCGCAAAGACTCGCCGCACACCTCCATTGCCGATGGGGCTGCCTACGTCGAAGAGGTGATGGTCAGGCAGAACGAGACCGTCGACCACGAAGAACGCGTCGAGATCCTCAGCGACCTGCAGCGATGGATATTCGACCGCGCCTGGGGCATTTTCATGATGCCCGTGGCTTCGGAGGCGTATCTCGCTGTGAGCAACCGCCTGCGCGACTTCGGCAAGGACGACTGGTTCAACGCCTACACGGGCAACAACACGCCACGCCGCGAGAGCGCCTGGCTGGACGAGGTCTAGCCCGGCTCCCGCCGGCAGCACCGGAACCGACCGAAGGCCCCGGGGACTATCCCCGGGGCCTTCTTTGCGACTTCCCCGTTCGGCGGCGGGTACGTGGGAACCCGCTACACTGACCCGAAGCCATGACTGACACCGCTTCCGCGCCCCCATCCGCGCCGCCGGTGCCCCGCGCCCGCGGTATGCGCGACCTGCTCCCCGAGCAGATGCGCGCTTTCCGCCGCGTGGAGGACGCCTTCCGCGGCGTCGCCCGGCAGTGGGGCTACGAGGAGATCCGCACCCCAACCGTCGAGAGCTACAGCCTCTTCACCTCGGCCGGCGCCCTCTCGCCCGAGATGCTCGCCGGCGCCTACACCTTCCTCGATTGGGACGGCTGGAGCGGCGAGCGCGTCGTCCTCCGCTACGACTCCACCATCCCCGTCGTTCGCGCTGCCGCCGACGCCGGCATCGAGCTGCCATCCCGCCTCCTCTACGTCCAGAGCGTGTTCCGCGGCGCCGAGGGCGAGGACTGGCAGTGCGGCCTCGAATACCTCGGCGCGCCACCCGTCGTCGGCGACCTCGAGGTGCTCGCCGTTGCCAACGACACCCTCGCGGCGCTCTCCCTGCCCGTCGATCTCCGCCTGACGCACGCGGGCGTGGCCCGCGCCGCCGTCGACGCCGCCGGCCTGACCGACGTGCTTGCCCGCCGCGCCCTCCTCGACGATGTCGCCGGGCAGGGCCTCGCGGCCGTCCAGGACGCCTTCGCCGACCAGCCGAGCGGGCTCGCCTTTCTCCAGACCGCGCTCGGTGGTTCGGGCGAGCTCCCGCTTGTCGACAACCTCATCGCCCTCGCCCGGACCGGCCTCCCCGAGGCCGTCGCTCCCCTCGAGGAGCTGCGCGAGATTGCGGCCGCCCTCGTCGAGACCGGCCGCGCCGTCGCCATCGACTTCACCCTTCCCTTCGACTTCGAGTACTACTCCGGCGTCACCTGGGAGCTTCGCGGGGAAGGAGAGGCCTGGGGCCGGGGCGGGCGCTACCAGCCTGCCGGTCCGGGCGCTCCCGCCAGCGCTTGCGGCCTCGCCCTCGACGCGGACCGGCTCTCCGAGCGGGTTGGCGGCCCGCCCTCGCGGGGAGCCGCCGTCGCCATCGTGGCCGAGCGCGAGGCGGGACTCGGCGATGCCCTGCGCCTCGCCAGCTCCCTCCACCGCCACGGTATCTCCGCCGCCCTCGGCGATGCGCACGATGCCGCCATCCGGCTCGTCGTCGGACCCGCGGGTATCGCCGCCACCAGCCCCGACTCGTCCCTCGAAGGCGCCACCCTCGACCAGGTGGTGCAGTTCGTGCTGCAGCACAAATGAGCACCCCGGCGACCCCGCTCGGCCTGGCTGTCCCGACCGGTTCGCTGCGCGAACCCGTCGGCGAGCTGCTCGCCTCCCGCGGCCTCCCGATGGAGGGCTACGAGGCCGGTTCCCGCCTCCTCCGCTCCGAGGTCAACGAGCGGGGCTTCCGCTTTCGCGTCTTCCGCGAGCGCGACATCCCCATCCAGGTGGCCCTCGGGAACTACGACCTCGGCATCTGCAGCGACCTCTGGATCGCCGAGCTCCAGGCCCGCTTCCCGGGGCAGCAGGTGGTGCGCGTGGGCGCTCTCCCCGGCCCATCGACCGAGGTCTGGCTTTGCGCGGCGCCCGCCGCCGGCCTTGCGCCCGGCGAGATGCCCGACCCTCGCTCCCTCGATGGCGTGCGCCTCGCCACCGAGCTCCCCAACCTCACCGACCTGCTCGCCTCCCGCC
>DAOUID010000294.1:0-8195 GCA_034428315.1 Dehalococcoidia bacterium | reverse complement strand
GCCTTGATCAGCCAGTCGTTGTCCTCGTCGTGAACACGCCGCATCTCTTCCGCCAGGGCGTTCACGGCCTGGTAGGCGCGGCCGAGGTTGGCCCCGTTGCTCTGGAGCCGCTCCTCGAAGTACGTGATCGCCTTGTCCCGCACCGAGCGCAAACCACTCGTGAGCACGAACATCGCGTGGCGCTCGCCCTGGTGAACCGCGATCTTCTTCGCCGTCGAGACCTCCGACCCGCTCGTGATGCGGGTGTCCGCGATCGCGACCAGCCCGTCCTCGCACTTGATCCCCAGGCAGAAGGTCATCTCAGTCCTCAACGAGCCGGACCGGCGCTACCCGGCTCGGCTCCGCGCGGAAGATATCTTCCGTGATGGCTCGGTCAACCTCGATCAACCGCACCTGGAATTCGTCCAGGAATTCGTGCAGCCCGTCGTCCACCACCTCTTCGATATCCGCCGCCCCCAGGTCGAGGTTCAGCAGCGCGATGCCCCGCTCCGCCGCTGCCCGCCGCCGTTTCGGCGCCTCCGCCGTCGCCTGCTGGTAGTGCCTCGCCAGCGCCTGCACCGAGAACGCCAGGCTGCGCGGGAACTCCACCGAGAAGATCAGGAGCTGCGCCACCAGCATGCCGTCCACCTCGCTGTAGCCCAGCCGCCGGTATGCCTCCCGCGCCGAGGCCGAGCGCAGCACTGCCACCCACTGGAACCGGTCGAACGGGCCCCCGACCGAGTCCCCCCGTGGCAGCAGGATGTGGTACTTCGCATCGATGATGCGGCTCGTCATGTCCGCTCGCTCCAGGTACATCCCGCAGCGGAACCACTCCCGCCCCTCGTCGCGTAGCACCGTGTTGTCGTAGAGCCCGAGGATCGTCTGCGTGCGCCGCTGCGTCTCCGTGCAGAGCTCGTGAATCTCGCTCGGCCCGAACCGCCGCCGCGAGAGGAACAGGTAGAGCGCGTTCAGCTCCTCCCACACCTCCCGCGAGATGTGCTCCCGCAGCCCCCGCGCCAGCTCCCGGGCGCGGACCAGCGTGGAGCGTAGCGATCCCGGGTTCAGCGTCGAGGACAGCAGGAACTCCGAGTGCGTTAGCTCCGGCGATTCCAGCAGCGTCTCCCAGTACAGCTCGTTGGCGGCGGTTGTACTCACGAGGCTGTGCCACACCTCCTGCCCGCCCTCCAGCGAGACCTCGTGCTCCACGTGCGCCATCCGCGCGATGTTCTCCGTGCGCTCCAGGTAGCGGCCCAGCCAGTACAGGTTCTCCGCGACGCGGCTCAGCATCAGTCCGGTCCCTCGTTTAGCACCCACGTGTCCTTGCTGCCCCCGCCCTGCGACGAGTTCACAACGTACGAACCCTCCCGCAGCGCCACCCGCGTCAACCCGCCCGGAATCACCCAGGTCTCCTCTCCCGAGAGCACGAACGGCCGCAGGTCCGCGCGCCGGGGCTTCAGCCGGTCCTCGTCGAACGTCGGGATCGTGCTGAAGTGCAGCAGCGGCTGCGCGATCCAGTTCCTCGGCTCCGCCTCCATCTGCGCCAGCGTTGAGGCAAGCTCCTCCTCCGTCGCCTGCTCCCCGATCAGCACTCCGTACCCGCCCGACTCGTTCGCCGGCTTCAGCACCAGCTCGCGCGCGTGCGCCTTGATGTAGTCCCGCTCCGAGGGGATCAACGCCGAGAACGTCTCGACGTTCTGCAGGATCGGCTCCTCGTCCAGGTAGAAGCGGATGATCTCGGGCACCCAGCGGTACACCACCTTGTCGTCCGCCACGCCTGCGCCCGGTGCGTTCGCCAGCGTCACGTTGCCGGCGAGGTACGCGCGCATCAGCCCCGGCACCCCCAGCAGCGAGTCGGGCCGGTACGCGAGCGGGTCGAGGAAGTCGTCATCGAGGCGTCGGTAGACCACGTCGACCGGTTCCAGCCCCGTCGTCGAGCGCAGGTAGACGCAGTCGTCGTCGCCCACGGTCAGGTCGCTCCCCTCCACCAGCGGGATGCCCATCTGCTTGCTCAGGAACGAGTGCTCGAAGTACGCCGAGTTGTAGATGCCCGGCGTCAGCAGCACCGCCCGGGGCGCTTCGCTCCCCTCCGGCCCCACCGAGAGCAGCGTCGCCAGGAGCTGGTTCGGGTAGTCCGTGACCGCCTGCACGCCCCACCGCGGGAACAGGTCTGGTACGACCCGCAGCATCACCGTGCGGTTCTCGAGCACGTAGGAGACGCCTGACGGAGTCCGCAGGTTGTCCTCGAGCACCACGAACTCCCCGCTCTCGTCGCGCACCAGGTCGCAACCGGCGATGTGGGCATACACCCCCAGCGGGGGCTGGAAGCCCTCCATCTCCGGTTTGAAGCCCGGCGAGCTCAGGACGATCTCGTCCGGGACCACCTTCTCCTTGAGGATCCGCTGTTCGCCGTACAGGTCCACCAGGAACAGGTTCAGCGCCTTCAGACGCTGCTTCAGGCCGGCGTCCACCCCCCGCCACTCCTCCGCGTCCACGATCCTCGGGATGAGCGAGAACGGGAAGATGCGCTCCGTCCCCTCGTCCTCCGAGTAGACATTGAACGTGATGCCCGCGCTCAGGAGCGCGAGGTCCGCTCGCTCCTTGCGCTGCTCGTAGTCCCCCAGCGACCACCGCTCGAGCGCTTCGGCCAGCTCCTGGTACGCCGGACGCAACCCTCCCCCGGGGTCGACCATCTCGTCGTCCGGCGCGCCTTCCGCGTAGCTGCGTAGCAGCTCTCCCTCCAGCATCACCAATCCTATGGAGGCTAGATTACAGGAGAGTTTCGGCGCCCCGCGCGTCTGGCGAGCCTCCCAACCGAGCCGTAGAGTCGCCACATGCCAGTGGCCCGCGGCGCCCCCGGCGCAGCCCAGCGCTTCGAGTTCGACGTCGTCGTGGTGGGCGGCGGCATCGCCGGCCTCTCCGCCGCCCTCAGCGCCACCGAGGCGGGCGCTCGCGCCGTCCTCATCGAGAAGGCGCCCCTGCCCGAGCGCGGGGGCAACACCCGCTTCGCCGACGCCCAGATGCGCTTCCCTCACGAACCCGACGAGTTCGGCCACCGCCGCTACACCGCCGACGAGATGTACGACGACCTCATGCGCATCTCCAGCGGACGCGCCAACCCCGACCTCATCCGCACCCTCTGCGACCGTGCCGCCGATACCATCGAGTGGCTCACAGGTTTCGGCGTCGAGTGGGAGGAAGGCTATCCCCACACCGCCGGCTACCGTCGCATGCCGAAAGCCGGCGGACAGGGCCTCGTCGACCTGCTCTACCGCCGCCTCGAAGGCCTGAACGTCCCGGTCAGCTACAAGACTGCCGCCGCGGATCTCATCCTCGACCCCGACGGCTCCGTCTGTGGCGTGCGCTGCGCGTCACCCGACGGCGTCGTCGACATTGAGGCCCCCGGCGGCGTCATCCTCGCCTGTGGCGGCTTCCAGGCGAACGTCGAGATGCGCGTCCGCTACCTCGGGCGCTTCGCCGACTCCCTCATCCTCCGTGGCTCCCGCTACAACACCGGCGAGGGCCTCACGATGGCCATCGCCGCCGGCGCCGCCCCCGCCGGCCAGTGGGGCGACTACCACTCCGCCGTCCTCGACGCCCGCTCTCCCGCCATCGAGTGTGGCGTCACCGCCCTCTACAACTACCAGATGGGCATCTTCGTCGACTCACGTGGCCACCGTTTCATCGACGAGGGCGAGGACTTCCGCGACCACACCTACGTGAAGTTCAGCAAGCGCATCATCGAGGAGGCGGGCGGACGCGCCTGGTGCCTCTTCGACCAGCGCGCCTACCAGCGCGAGGAGTTCGCCCGCGCCTGGCGCCCCGTCGGCCCCCCGTTCGAGGCCGCCACCCTCACCGACCTCGCCCGCGACATCGGCGTCCCCGGCGAGGACCTGCTCGAGACCGTCGCCGCCTACAACGCCGCCGTCCAGGACGGCGACTACGACCTCGACCGGCTCGACGGCAAGGGGACCCGCGGCATCACGCCACCCAAGAGCAACTGGGCCCTGCCTCTCGACACCCCGCCCTACCTCGCCATCCCCGTCACCGGCGGCATCACCTTCACCTTCGGCGGCCTCCGCTGCGACGCGCGCGCCCGCGTGCACCACACCGCCGGCTACCCCATCCCCGGCCTCTACGCCGCGGGCGAGCCCATGGGCGAGTTCTTCTACGACAACTACCCCGGCGCCAGCTCCGTCATCCGCGGCGCCGTCTACGGGCGAATAGCCGGCGGCGAGGCCGCCGCCCGCGCTACAGCCTAGAACCGCTCGAGATCGTCCCCGATCGGCGCCTCCGCGAGGCACTCCATGATCTGGGCCGAGGCGCCCGTGTGGTAGTCCGCGGTCGAGTACCGCTGGAACGCCTGCTCGTCGTCGAACGACAGGAACAGCACGTACGTCAGCGAGTCCTCGACCCCGCGCCGGTACTCGAAGATGCTCCCGGGCTCGTTCTCGGCCACGTCGCGCACCAGCTGCGACGTCAGCCGCTCGAACTCCGCCTGCTTCTCTTCGGCGACCTTCAGCCGCCAGAGCGTTGTCGGCATGGATTAGCCCTCCTCGATCGGTCGGAACACGGGAATCGGGCAGTCGCCCTCGTCCTGGTCCTCGAACTCCACGCGCACGCGCTGGCCGATGTGGATGTCCTCCGTCGGGTTCTCGACGCCCACGACGCTGCTCATCATGCGAAAGCCCTCGTCGAGGTCGACGTAGGCCACGGAGTACGCGCCCAGGTCGATGAAGCCCGGCATCCGGTTCTGCATGACGACCGAGAACGTGTAGACCGTGCCCTCGCCCTTCGAGACCTGCCAGTCGAGGTTGTCCGAACCGCAGGCGGGGCAGTGATGTCGCGGGTAGAACACCACCGGGTCGGCGCAGTCCTCGTTGCAGCGCTGGTAGCGCAGCTCGCCCTGCTGGGCGCCCTCCCAGAACGGCTCCGTGTGGGGCTCGGGGAATCGTGGTTGTGGTCGGTTCGCCATCGTCTTAGTCCTTCGCCAGAATCACGGTGCCGCCGGTGTGCGTGCCGCCCAGCAGCCCGCCGTTCCCGTGGGCTACGGCCAGACTCGCGTCCGGCACCTGCGAGTTCGATTCGCCCCGCAGCTGCCGTGCGCCTTCCAGCAGCAGGAAGATGCCGCGCATGCCCGGGTGGTTCGAGGAGAGCCCGCCGCCGTCGGTGTTCAGCGCCGGTCCCTCGCCGCTGTCGAACGCCAGCCGGCCGCCCTCCACGTACGCCCCAACCTCGCCCTTGGGGCAGAAGCCGAGGTCCTCAAGGCAGACCGCCACGGTGATCGTGAACGAGTCGTAGATCATCGCGATGTCGATCTCGTCGGGCGTCACGCCCGCCTCGCCGAACGCGATTGGCCCGCTCTGCGCGCCAGCGCTCGTCGTGATGTCGCCGCCGTTCTCGCGGTACTTCGTCGCCTCGCCGCCGCCGATCAGCCATACGGGCGGCTTCTTGCAGCCGCGCGCCACGTCCGCCGAGGCGATGATCACCGCCCCGCCACCGTCGCTGATCATGCAGCACTCCAGCAGGTGCAGCGGATCGGCCACCACGCGAGAGTCGAGCACGTCCTGCGGCGTGATCTCGTTCACGCCCACGAACTGCAGGTCCGTCATCGCCTTCACGGCCTCGGGGTTCCGCATCGCGTGGTGCCGCGTCGCCACCGAGATACCCGCGAACTGCTCGTCCGTCGTGCCGTACTCGAACATGTGGCGCTGTTTCACCATCGCGTAGTTCGAGATCAGGGTGGAGCCGTACGGGGCCTCCATGTTCGTCGCCCACGTCGCCGGACCACCCCGGCCACCCGTGCCGATCGCGACCCGGTTCGAGGCCGAGGTCGAGCCGTAGCTCAGGACCGCCACGTTGCACTTGCCCGCGGCGATGTCGCGCATCGCGTGCGCCGCCTGGAACTCGTACGAGGAGCCGCCGACCTGCGTCGTGTCCAGCACCGTCGGGCGAACGCCGAGGTAGGCCGCCAGCTGCAGGCCGCCCCCCGCCTCCCCGTCCTGTGCGTCGTAGATCGCGTCGATATCGCTCCACTTCAGTCCGGCGTCGTCCAGCGCCGCGCGGATCGAGTCGACCTTGATGTTCATCGCCGAGACGCCCGGAGCCACCCGCAGGGGGTACTCGTGGATCCCGACGATCGCCGCCTGCCGCTCTTGCGCCATCGTTCCTCCTCGGATCGCGATTGCGGTGGGGTTTCGCCTGCCGTCGTTTGCGCCGCCACCCGCGCGTCCCGTACGGTTCGCGCGTGCGCGTTGCGCTCCTCGCCGATACCCATCTCCCCTCGCTCATTCGTGAACTCGATGAGCTCGGATCGGGCCCGCGCGAGCTGCTCGCGACAGCGGACCTGATTCTACACGCCGGTGATGTCACCGCACCGAGCGTCCTCGACTGGTGCGAGGCCTTCGCCCCCGTCCTCGTCGCCCAGGGAAACAACGACATCTTCGAGGATCCCCGCCTTGCTCAGCGGCAACTCCTCGACCTCGAGGGCTGGCGCCTCGGCATGACCCACGAGCTCCGCCCCGAGTCCCGCCCCATCCCCGTCCTCCTTGAGGAGGGCCTCAACGGCGAACAGGTCGACGTCCTCATCGCCGGCGACACCCACGTCGAGCGCCTTGAGTTCCGCGATGACGTCCTCTTCGTCAATCCCGGCAGCCCCACCCTCCCCCACCACAAGGAGTACCGCCTCGGCACCGCCGCCGTCCTCGACATCGAGCGCGACCGCATCCGTGCCGAGGTTCACGTCCTCGGCCAGACCGAGGGACGCCCCAACCCCTGCACGGGCAGCGTGCTCGAAATCGCCCGCACCAGCGGCTCCGTGGAGGTCGTGGCATGACCGCCCCCGCAAGCGTCACCCACATCAACACCTCGAACGGCGGCGTACCCAAGCTCCCCATCGAGCGCGCCGTGATCGGCACGCTCGGCGTCGAGGGCGACCGCCAGGCGAACACCGAGCACCATGGCGGGCCGGAGCGCGCCCTCTGCCTCTTCTCCCTCGAGAAGATCGAGGCGCTGCAGGCCGAGGGCCATTCCATCGTCCCCGGTGCCGCCGGCGAGAACGTCACCATCACGGGCCTCGACTGGGATGACGTCGCTCCGGGACGGCGGCTGCGCCTCGGCGAGTCCGTCCTCATCGAGATCACCGGCTACACCGCCCCCTGCTACAAGATTGAGGGCAACTTCTCCGCCGGCGACTTCAATCGCATCAACCAGAAGACCAATCCCGGCTGGAGCCGCGCCTACGCGAAGGTCATCGAGGGCGGCCCCCTCCTCCCCGGCGATGCCGTCGAGCTCCTGCCCGCGACCTAGCTCCCCCGACCGAACCAGGACGGCGGCACCGCCACCGGCAGCATCCCGAACTCCTCCGCCAGGATCCGCTCCAGCTGGCTCGCCGACCCGATCGCGTGGCGCTCCATCTTCCCCTCGCGCGTCGTCATCAGCAGGCCCCGCGCCGCCGTGATCCGCCCCCCGCCCTCGAGCGGGCGCGTCGCGATCCACCCCTTCGTGAACTGCGACTTCGCCGAGGTCGTGTGGAACGCGAGCATCGGCAGGAAGCCATCCGCGGTCCTGGCGGCGGAGCGGAAGAAGTACACGACCTCTCGCTCCGCCGTCTCGTTCTCGCGGTACTCCACCTGCCACGCCTTGGCCGATGCCGCTCGCGCATCCTCCGCCGGCTCCCCGTCCTCGCGACGCACGACCCGGTACGCCCCACCCCGCTCCTGCGGCGTCCAACTCCCGTCCCACGGCAGCGGCTGCTGGAACGTCTCGCCGTTGCCCACGTCCGCCAGCCAGTCCCTGTCCTCGAGCGCCACCCGCAGCGTCATGTGGTCGTAGGGTGGCCCGAAGCCGCCCTCCCGCCGCCGCATCTGCCCCTCCAGCACCTCCACCTCAAACCCCAGGCCCCGCAACGCCGCCGCCAGCAGCAGGTTCAGCTCGTAGCAGAACCCGCCCCGCTGGCGTGTCACCATCTTCTGCGTCAGGTGCCTCGTCGCGAACGAGTACGTCCGCCCCAGGTGGATGTCGAGGTTCTCGAACGGGATCGAGAAGTGGTGCGCCCTGTGGACGGCCCGAAGCCCGTTCTCGTCGGCAGACGGCCGCCCCTCCAGCCCGATTCGTCGCAGGTATGCGTCCAGCGAGTCGCCCCCAAGGGCTTCAGCCTGTTGCTGCAGCAGGTTGCCAGCCCTCGGTTCGGATGGCGATCATGCTCCGAGCGCGGGGGG
>DAOUID010000293.1:0-7794 GCA_034428315.1 Dehalococcoidia bacterium | reverse complement strand
GTGTAAGCGAAACATGGCGGAGAGGGTGGGATTCGAACCCACGGTGGGTATCAGCCACGCCCGTTTTCAAGACGGGTCCCTTCAGCCACTCGGGCACCTCTCCGGATCCGATTGTAGTGCGAGGAGCGACCAGGCCCGAGTTAGCAGTCCCTCCGGGGGAGTGCTAGACTGCCAATCTCAGACTCTCGTTCAGGCTGGACGGATCGGCGTGCCCACCTACGAGTACAAGTGTGACACCTGCAGGCGTCGCTATGAGCTGCGCGAGGGCTTCGACGCGCCCACCAGCCATGCGTGCGAGCGTTGCGACGACGGCACGGCCGTCCGCGTCCTGCATGCCCCCACGGTCGTGTTCAAGGGCAGCGGCTTCTACGTGAACGACAGCCGCAAGTCCGAGAAGAGCACGAGCTCGAGCGAGAAGACGACGAGCCTGCCCAGCGGCGACTCCGCGAAGAGCGGGAGCGGGGGCACGAGCGCCACGTCGAGCAAGAACACCTCGAAGGGCTAGCGGTCCGTGCGGGCGCTGGTCCAGCGCGTCAGCCGGGCGAGCGTGCGCGTCGACGGCGAGTCCGTGGGCGCGATCAACACCGGCTTCCTCGTGCTGCTCGGCGTGACCCATACGGACGACGAGGCGGTGGCGGAGGCGCTCGCGCGCAAGCTGGTCGGGCTGCGGGTGTTCGAGGACGAGGAGGGGAAGATGAACCTCGACCTGGGGGCAGTCGGGGGCGAGGTGCTCTGCGTGAGCCAGTTCACGCTGTACGGGTCGGTGCGGAAGGGGCGGAGGCCGTCGTTCACGGGAGCGGCAGAGCCCGACCGGGCGGAGGCGCTCTACGAGCGTTTCTGCGCGACGGTCGAGGGGGAGGGGGTGCGCTGCGCGCGGGGACGCTTCGGCGCGCACATGGCGGTGGAGAGCGTGAACGACGGCCCCGTGACGCTGCTCCTCGACAGCGCGGAGCTGGAGCGTCCGCGCCGCGCTTGACCGGAGCGGCGGGGCGGGGAGAGTAAACCCATGACGGCGCCGACACGGATGAGCCGGTACTTTCTGAAGACCCTGCGGGAAGCGCCCGCCGAGGCGGAGCTGCCGAGCCACCGGCTGCTGCTGCGCGCGGGGCTGGTGATGCCGCTGGCGGCGGGGCTGTATTGCTTCACGCCGCTCGGGTGGCGGGCCATGCAGCGCGTCGAGGAGCTTGTCCGCGAAGAGATGAACCGGGCGGGGGCGCAGGAGCTGCGCCTGCCGGCCCTCCAGCCCCTGGAGCTGTGGGACAAGTCGGGGCGGTCGCAGATCTTCGGGGGGGCGCTGTACCGGCTCTCGGACCGCCGCGAGCGGGACTTCGTGCTGGCGCCGACGCACGAGGAGGCGATCAGCGCGCTGGCCGCCTCGCAGGTGCAGAGCTACCGCGACCTGCCCGTGACCCTCTACCAGTTCCAGCAGAAATTCCGCGACGAGCCGCGCCCGCGCGGCGGGCTCATCCGGCTGCGCGAGTTCTGCATGAAGGACGCCTACAGCTTCGACCCCGATTGGGAAACGCTGGATGACTCCTACCAGGCGATGTTCGACGCCTACGCTCGCATCTTCGAGCGGGCGGAGGTGCCCGCCCTGCCCGTGGAGGCCGACTCCGGCGCGATCGGCGGGAAGGACAGCCAGGAGTTCATCTACCTGAACGAGAACGGCGAGGACGAGGTGCTGCTCTGCACGAGCTGCGGCTACGCGGCGAACGCGGAGAAGGCGACGTTCCGCCCGGAGCCGCCCGTGAAAGCCGAGCCTGCGCCGGCTGAGCGGGTGGACACGCCGGGTGTGGCGACGATCGCGAGCCTGGCGGCCTTCCTCGGTATCGAGGAGCGGCAGACGGTGAAGGCGGTGTTCTACGCCGCCGACGGCGAGCCCGTCTTTGTCGCCATCCGGGGCGACCTCGAGGTGAACGAGACGAAGCTGCGCAACTTGCTGAAGGCCGTTGAGCTGGAGCCCATGGACGACGGCGCCGTCGAGCGGGCCGGGCTGGTGGCGGGGTCGGCCTCGCCGGTGGGGCTGGAGGGGATGCGGGTGGTGGCCGATACGAGCGCCACGACAGCCCCGAACCTCGTCGGGGGCGCGAACGAGCGGGACGCGCACCTGCTCAACCTGAACCACGGGCGCGACTGGACGGCGAATGTGGTCGACGACATCGCGCTGGCCGAGGGGGGGCACGGCTGCCCCAGCTGCGAGGGGACGCTGGAAGTGCGCTCGGGCATGGAGCTCGGGCACGTGTTCAAGCTGGGAACGAGCTACGCGGAGGCGCTCGACGTGCGCTACCTCGACGGGGAGGGGGAGCGGCGGTACGCGGTGATGGGCTGCTACGGCATCGGCGTCGACCGGCTGCTGGCGGCCATCCTCGAGGCGAACCACGACGAGGACGGCATCACCTGGCCGCGGACGCTGGCTCCGTTCGACGTGCACGTCGTCGTACTGGGCGGGGAGAAGCCGGAAGTGGCGGAGGCGCTCTCGGAGCTGGAGGCGGCGCTGGAGGCAGCGGGGCTGGAGGCCCTCGTGGACGACCGCGACGAGTCGCCGGGGGCGAAGTTCAAGGACGCGGACCTGCTGGGGATGCCGGTGCGGCTGACCGTGAGCCCGCGGGCGCTGGGCCGGGGCGGGATCGAGCTGCGGGAACGCACCTCGGGGGAGAGCGAGGTCGTGTCGATCGGTGAGGCGATGGGGCGGATCACAGAGGGGGGCGCCTAGCTGCGCGCCTTGCCCCTGCCGGAGTCGCTTCCTACGATGGCCTGCGGGCTGAGGTAGCTCAGTTGGTAGAGCACTGCGCTGAAAACGCAGGTGTCCCCAGTTCGATTCTGGGCCTCAGCACCACCCTTCCCTTCTCCGCCTGACTACTTCGCGGCCGGCGTGAGGTCGCGTTCGCGCCGTCCACGACGGTCCAGCTCGCCGAACTCGATCTCGGCCTCGCGCGTGCTGGTGTCGATACGGCGCAGAGCGGGGCTGAAGACGAAGAACAGCACCGCGAACACCAGCATGAGCCCCGACGCAAGCGCGACGACGCTGGGCGCGCCGTACTGCTCAGCTAGCCAGCTGATGGGGAGGGTAGCCAGGGGCGTGAGCCCGAAGGACATCATCAGGAGGCTCATGACACGGCCGCGCACAAAGTCGGGAATGAGCACCTGGATAGCCGTGTTGTTCAGCACCATGAAGATGGTGACGAAGATGTCGGCGAGGAGGATGAGTGGGAGCGCGAGCAGGAACCACGGGCTAAGGGAGAAGAGGATGAGCGTGGCTCCGAAGGCGAGAATGCTGGCCATCATGAGGCGTAGCCGCCGGTGGGAGTCGCCACTCCAGGCCACGTAGACGGAACCGATCAATCCACCGATGCCCGCAACTGCGTTCAGGATTCCAAGGCCTATCTCACCCTTCTCCCAGACAGTCTCGGCGAACACCACGAGGAGGGTCTGGAATGGCATCGCGAGGAGGGTGGGCACCAGCCCAAGGAAGAGCAGCACACGAACGGGCGGGTGGCGCCAGACCCAGCGGAAGCCTTCCGCCATGTCTCCGAACACGGTGCGGCGCTCTTCAACGTCGTCGGGGTAGGACGGGCGAACCCGGATCATTGAGGCGAGTCCGACGACGTAAAGGACGAGGGCAACGGCCCACGTGTTCGGCGTGCCGATCAAGGAGATGAGGACCCCTGCCGCCACGGGCCCGACGATGCGGGTGAAGTTCATTCCGCCCATCTGCAGGGCCATGGCGTTCCCGAGGCCCTGCCTGCCGACGACGTTCGCAATGATCGCCTGACGCGCTGGCATCATGAAGGGGAAGAGGGCGCCGAGGATGCCAGTGAGCACCAGGAGGAGCGGGAACGTGAGCTGGTCGGTAATGAGGAGGAAGTAGACGAGGCCCTCATCGATGATCACGGCGATCTGCACCAACAGGATGAGCTTGCGACGGTCGATACGGTCCGCGACCGCGCCGCCCAGCGGAGAGATGACCAGCATGGGGATGGCCACGACGAAGTTGATGATGCCGAGGGCGAAGGCGTCGTCGTTGGTGAGGTCGTAGGCGAGAACGGAGCGCACCAGGAATTGGGCCATCATGGCGAACATGAAGGCGATGTTGCTGATATAGAGCCAGCGGAACTGCTCGTAGCGGAGCGAAGAGGTCAGCCGATCCCAGGACGAGGTGTAGTGCGCCTCGACCACGTGGACGCCGGTACGCGACACGCGAAGGTCCTCCGCCACGATTCTAGCGGCTCACCCTTCGTCCCTGACGCAGCGAGATTATGTCCAGGTGCCCTTCCAGTCGGGGTCGCGCTTCTCGGCGAAGGCGCGCGGCCCCTCGACGGCGTCGGGCGACTGGCGGCGTCGCATCTCCCAAGGGAAGACGGTCTGGGCGGCGTCGGGCAGCGCCATCTCGAGGCCGCGCATCGCCGTCTCCTTGGTGGAGCGCACGGAGAGGGGGGCGCAGCTGAGGATGTCGGCAACCCAGCGGTCGACGGCGTCGTCGAGCTCGTCGAGGGGCACGACCTCGTTGACGAGGCCGAGCTCGTAGGCGCGCTGGGCCGTCATGTGGCGGCCGGTCAGCATGTGACCCATGACGGCCTTGAGGGGGCCCTGGCGGGGGAGGCGGTGGACGCCGTTGGCGCCGGCGATAAGCCCGACCTTCGGCTCGGTCAGGCCGAAGCGGGCGTGCTCGGCGGCGACCACGATGTCGCAGGCGAGGGCCATCTCGAAGCCGCCTCCGAGGGCGTAGCCGTTCACGCGGGCAATGACGGGCTTGTAGAGGTTGAAGCGGCTGGTGAGGCCGCCGAAGCCGGTGCCGGGCCAGCGCACGCTGGGACGTTCGGACGCGGGAAGGCGGGACATCTCGGCGGTGAACTTGAGGTCGTTGCCCGCGCTGAAGGCGCGCGAGCCCTCACCGGTGAACACGGCGACCCAGAGGTCGTCGTCGTTGGCGAAGTCCTCCCAGGCCTCGTGCAACTCGAGGTTCGCGTAGACGTGGAGCGAATTCATCACTTCGGGGCGAGTGATGGTGATGTAGGCGACGCGATCCTTCTTCTCGTAGCGGCAAAACTCCACGGCAGCGACCCCTCCGGAGGTGTGGAGGGCACTCTACCGCCCGTTCGCCTACCGCGCCCCCGGGGGTGGCTGGGCCGAGTCCTCGCCTTCCGAATCCAGGGCTTCAAGAATTTCTTGCAGCTCCTCGCGGAGGCGGCGCTGCATGGTGGGTTCGGTTGTTGGGGAATCGTCCAGGTACGCCTCGGCGAGATCAGCGAATTCGTCGACCAGGTCGGCAAGTCGATCGGCGACCTGTGCGAGGCTCCCCGCGAGGGCGACGTGCTTTTCCGCGGTAGCCGGAGACTTCTCGGCAATCTCAACGTGACGGGCGGCCATCTCGATGCACAGGTCGGCGATGACGGCGCATCGCCTTGTCATCCTGACCATGGTCCTGGCGGGAGGGTCGGTTCGTGGCATCCACTCGCTCCTTGCTGCGTCCAAGAAACTGTACAGGACCGCGCGCCAGGGTAGCGCCCCTGCCGCCTCGCTAGACTGGATCTCGTGTCGTTCATCATCGGGCTCGTGCTGCTGCCCTTCTTCGTGTGGTCGTGGATCAAGCACGACGCCGACGAAGACGCGGCGGCGGCGCTCTCGATCGCGGCCTGGATGGTCATCGGGCTGAGCGCGCTCGGTGCGGTCTGGTACATGTTCGGCTGAGCCCGATCCGGCTGGCTGGCCCGCTCCCCATGGCCGCGAGAGAATGGGAGCCCATGGCGACCGTGACCGACGACCTGGAAGCGGCGAGGCTGCGCATCTACGCGCTGCAGGACGGCGCCATGCGCGCGCAGGCGCTTGCGTTCTGCCTGCGGAGCGGGCTGTTCGAGCGACTCGCCACGGGTCCCGGGACGCCCGGCGAGCTGGGGCTGGCGCCGCGCGTCGCCCCCGCGCTGCTCGCGTTCCTCGCGAGCCAGGGACTGGCGGAGCGGGACGAGCGGGGACGGTTCCGCGCAACGCCCGCGACAGAGCAGTTCCTGGTGCGGTCGAGCCCCCGGTTCGCGGGGGGACGAGCGCTCCTGTTCCAGGGGTTTCACGAGCGCATCGGACGCCTCGGCGAGGTGCTCCAGAGCGGGAAACCGATTGGCGAGTCGGGACAGGCCGATATGTTCGGGAGCTTCGACGCCGAGGACCAGCGCTGGTTCGCCGAGGGGATGCTCGCGAACGCGATCGCCGGCGCCGAGCGGCTCCGCTGCGAGGTCGACTTCTCGGGCTTCCGGCGGCTCCTCGACGTGGGCGGAAGCAGCGGCGGCTACTCGCTGGCGCTGCTGGAGGCGCAGCCGTCGCTGGAGGCAACGATCTTCGACCTGCCGACGGTACGGCCCCTCGCCGAGGAGCGCATCGCCGCGCGGGGACTCGGCGCACGCTGCCGGTTCGTGACGGGATCGTTCTTCGACGACCCCCTGCCGGCAGGGCACGACGCTGTCCTGCTGGCCAACATCCTGCACGACTGGGAGACGGAGGAATGCCGCCGCATCCTCGCCGGGTGCCACGAGGCGATCGAGCCCGGCGGTACGATCGTGGTCGTGGAGCCGATGCTGGCCGAGGACCTGTCGGGGCCGGACCACGCGTCCGTCAGCGGCCTGACGATGGCGCTGCTGGGCGGGGAGAACCGGACGCAGGGGCAAGTCGGGGAGATGCTTGAGGAGGCGGGGTTCACAGGCGTTTGGCGTTCGGCGGTGGGAGAGCAGAATAGCGTGGTGACCGCACGCAGGCCCGGGGAGCGCTCCTGATGCTGAAGGCGCCGATTTCGCCCTACGTGGTGGCGGGACGCATCCTCTCGATCATCGGGATGTCCTTCTTCACGGCCGCGGGCATCCTCTTCTGCATCGGAGGATTCTGGTTCTGGGGGCTGGGCGCGCTCATCGGCTTCATCCCCTTCCTCGCGCTCATCGTGGCGGTGGAGCGCTACTCGACCAAACACGGATTGATCGGCCCTGACCCGGACCCGCCGTTCGACGAAGAGTAGGGCCTCGGGAGCCCTGCTCGCGCTGGGCGCGATAGCCCTGCTGGCGGCGTGCTCGGGAGGCAGCCCGGAGTCGCTAACTGACCGAGCCTGCCGGGAGGAGCACCTGCCCGAGGGGTTCGAGCGCCTCACCTTCGGAAACCTCTCGCGGAGCGACATGGGACGCGAAGTGGGGGCGGAAGCGCTGGAGCGGGCGGGGGTCGACAGGGGCTACTTCGCCTACTGGAAGGAGCGACTCGACCGGCTGGAGGACGATCTGGCTTCGGAGATCGTCTGCCAGGTGGTGGCGTTCGGGGAGGCGGCCGAGGCGTCGCTGTTCGTGGCGGAACTCCCCCCGGAGGCGGACTGGCTGAGCGTGACCGTCGCGGGGGTGGCGCTGGCGGAGGGCACGGCGCTCGCGGAGGTGGAAGCGACGGCGGAGGAGGGGACGCGGGCGTTCAGGCTGGAGGAACCTGACGGGCGGGTGCGTTTCGCGGTGGTGGAGGCGCGGGGGAGGTTCGTGCTGAGCGTCCACCTGGGAGGGACGGCGGGGGAGGTGTCGGTGGGGGAAGCGGTGGCGATCCTCGAGGCGATGGGGCGCTAGGGGAGGGCGAACGTGCTATTATTGACCGGTCAGAACAACCGGTCAGAAATCATGCAAGAAGTGCAATCCACGGAAGCCAAGGCCCGCTTTGCCGAACTCCTTCGCCGCGTCGAGCGAGGCGAGACGGTTGCGATCACGCGCCACGGCAAGACCATCGCCCACGTCGTGCCCGCTCCGGACCGCGAACAGGCTGAACGCGAGGCGGCAGTAGAGCGCTTTC
>DAOUID010000292.1:0-6999 GCA_034428315.1 Dehalococcoidia bacterium | reverse complement strand
CTCGCCGTGGAAGGGGAGCAGGTGGTGCTCGCACACGCTGTAGAAGGGGATGTTGCGCAGGATGACCATCTCATCGTGCGCGACCTCGAAGCCGACCTTGAGGTACGCGGCAGGATCCTCGTCGAGGCCCTGGAAGATCTCGGCGTACATCTCGGCGATGCGCCGGGGCGTATCGAGGAGCCCCTCGCGGGAGGGGTCGTCGCCCACGGCTTCAAGCAGCTCCACCACCGCTGCGCGGATGCGCGCCTCGTCGACACCGGACTGCGAAACGATTGCCATAAGCGCGGATCGTACCCGCTGCGCGACACACTGGCGAGGAACGCGGCGCGGGGAAGGACAGCGCTCGCTGCGTGTTGTTGCCAATCTTTGCTGTAGGCTTCAGAGATGCGCTCCGAATGCACCGAGCCGTGGCGATGACCTCCACGCGGGTCGGCGTTTACATCGACGGATTCAACCTGTTCTACGGCCTCAGGGACAAGGGCTGGAGGCGCTATTACTGGCTCGACGTGTTGTCACTCGCAGGGCGACTGCTGCGACCAGGGCAGACGCTGGGCCCGGTCCACTACTTCACGGCGCGCGTGATGCCCGACGCTGGCGATCCCGGCAAGCAGGACCGGCAGAACGCCTATCTGGACGCACTCGCTACCCTGGAGGGCCTCTCCATTCACTTCGGATACTTCGTTCCGAGGAGGGATCGGTACGAAGAGAAGATGACCGACGTCAACATCGCAGTCGAAATGCTCTGCGATGCCCATACCGACGCGATTGACACCGCCATCCTGGTATCCGCAGACGGCGACCTGACGGGTGCGGTCCTCGCCGTCAGAGACCGCTGCCACAAGCAGGTCGTGATTGCTTCCCCTCCGGGCAGACGTTCAAACCAGCTTCGTAAGGCCGCAACGCACGCCACAGCAATTGGCGCCGACACACTGAGAAACAGCCAGCTCCCCGACGTTGTCCGCAGCGCCGCCGGGTACCCGTTGCGGCGTCCCTCCAACTGGCGATAAGAAGAGACGCCCCGCCAAACGGCCGGGGCGTCGTGCCCGGGGATACTCTCCTCGGGACTGGTTCAGCCATTGTCCCGCGGACGGCACTGGCCGGTCAACACCGCGCAGCGAGCGCTCTACGACTCCAGCCAGAGCACGTCGCCGTGCAGATCGGGGTCGTGGTCGCGGGAGGCGAAGACCTCGTACTCGGCCTTGCTGGCGCCGATGGTCGTGTTGCCGCCGTGGCCGGGCCAGACCGTGGTGTCGTCGGCGAGGGCGTAGAGGCGCGTGGTGATGGACGTGATCTCCTGCTGGAGCAGCTCGCTCGAGCGGGAGTGGCCGGGGCCGCCGGGGAAGAGTGTGTCGCCGACGAAAGCGTGCGAACCGTGGATGAACGCCGTGCTGGCGGGCGTGTGGCCGGGGATGGAGACCACGTCGAAGGTAAGGCCGCCTACCTTGACGGTGTCGCCATCGGTGATGGCTTCGTCGAGCGTGCCCTCGGGGATCCAGGGCTCGGCCGCGTCCGCGACGAGGCGGCAGCCGTAGCGCTCCTTGAGCGCGATGATGCTGGCGGTGTGGTCCTGGTGGGAGTGCGTCAGGAGGATGGTGGAGGGCTCGACGCCGGCGAACTCGACGGCGGCGATGCTCTTCTCGACCTCATCGGGGGCATCGATGAAGGCGGCCTCGCCGGAGGCCTCGTCGATCACGATGTAGATGTTGTTGCCGAATCCGGCGGGACCCGCACGCACGATGCCGAGGTCTCCGTCAACGAGCTTCTCCATGGCGTCCCTCCCCTGCGCTGTCTCTGTCGTGCCAAGGGTACCGGGGGAAAGGGGTCAGCGGGGCGGCGAGGAGCGATGCGCCGTAGCTGCGCCGGCGCCACGAGCCAGCAGGGTGACGGCAAGTTGATTGAGGCTGACGCCCTGGCGCTCAGCCTCAGCGACCAGCTCACCGTGGAGGTAGGGTGGCATCCTGACGAGCACCTTGCCACTGTAGGAAGCATCCTCCCGGGGTTCGGGAATCGGGTCACCAGCGTCAAGCGCATCCTCGATCCAAGCCTCCATTGCCCGATCGATGTTCTCCAGGAGCTCCTGACGGCTGCGTCCCTGGGCGATGCAGCCTCGCAGTTCTTTCACCTCCGCTACCCAACCCGCATCTCCGTCCTCGCTCTCGCTCCAGACGATTTCGATGTGGTAGGGCCGCTTGAGGTAGCTCTCGATAGTCAGCGCGGTCACTCCAGCACCTCCTCTATTGCCCGAATGGCCTTTGATACATATGCGGGGAGCAGCGGCGTGCGTGGGTCAACGACCAACCGCCCACCCGACCAGTGGGGATGTCGATAGACCCAGTGATCGCCTCTTCCGAACCTCCTCGTGAACCCCGCCTGAAGGAGAAGCCGGTGAAGATCCTGCGGCCGCACGTTGCGGCGGCGCGTCTTCAGCCGCTCAACATCTTCGGCAAGGCCCCACACAGGGGATGATAGCGTATGAGCTATCATCCCCTCCAGTTCCTAGCTCGGCGACGCTGCAGAGCCTCCGTCCGTCCTGCCGCTCGTCAGGCGGCCGGCGGCGAGGCCGACGAAGACGCCCAGGATCGTCTCGAGGACGTGGGTGAGCGTGCTGCGCACGCCCGCGTCACCGTCGACGGCGCCGAGGGCGATGAGGCCCAGGAGCGAGACGACGAGCACGAGGGCGAGCACGGAGATGACGTTGACGATGTTGCGTCCGACGGCGATCTGGGCGCTGGTCATGCCCGCGCCACCCGGCCGGTCGTGCGCTCGATGGCGCAGTCGCTGCGCGGCCGCAACAGGCCATGCAGGGCGAGTCCGGCGCCGGCGCGCAGGAGCAAGCCGAGCGTGGCGGCGTAGGTCAAGAGAAACGTTCGCATTCCATCCTCCTCGGAAGTTTGTGCCGGGGAGGATGGGGGCGGGAGGAGCGAGGGCGGAGGGGCGGATGTCGCTCCCGGCGGCGGATCTGGCCCGTGTGCTACGGTCGCAGGGCGACCGGCCCATGCCGGCAAGAGGTACACGTGCAGAACCTGACAATCGGAGCCCACATCCTCGCGTCCGATGCGAGCGGAATCATCGACGGCATCGTGGCGGCGGATCGCGCCGGGCTGAACACCGCCTGGCTCACGAGCGGCGGGCCGGCCCCGGATCCCCTGGCGGTCTTCGCCGCAGCGGCGGGCGAGACGGAGCAGATCGGGTTCGGCACGTCGATCATCCCCACCTTCCCCCGCCATCCACTGGCGGTCGTGCAGGGCGCGGTGGTCGTCGACCAGCTGGCTCCGGGACGACTGAAGCTCGGCGTGGGGCCGAGCCACAAGCCGGCGGTGGAGAACGTCTACCGTTTTGAGTTCGTGCGGCCCCTGCAGCACCTGCGGGAGTACCTCACCATCCTCAAGGCCATCCTCCAGGAGGGGTCGGTCGAGTTTCACGGGGAGCGGCTGCACTGCGAGGCGCAGCTGCAGGCGCCCACGCAGGTGCAGGTGATGGCCTCGGCCCTGCGCCCCAACGCCTACCGGCTGTGCGGCGAGCTGGCGGATGGCGCCATCTCCTGGGTGAGCCCGCTCGCACACCAGCAACGCGTGGCCATTCCCGCCATGGAGGAAGGCGCCCGGGCGGCCGGGCGGCAGCGTCCCTCCCTCGTCTCCCACACGCCCGTTGTCGTCTCGGAGGACTCCGACGCCGTGTGGCAGGCGGCACAGGCGCAGCTCGGCTTCTACCCGCGGCTCCCGTACTACTCCGCCATGTGGCAAGACGCGGGCTTCCCCGAGGCCGAGGATGGCGCCTTCTCACGGGCGATGTCGGACTCGCTCGTGATCCAGGGCTCCGAGGAAGCGGTGGCGGCGCGCATCCGCGCGCTGCCGTCGTTCGGGGTGGACGAGATGCTCGCGGGCATTCTCCGGCTGGAGGGCGACCCCGCCGCGGCCGACCGCACGATCGAGCTGCTGGGGGCGCTGGCGCAGGAGTCGTAGCGAGGACACCCGCGGACGACGATCCGAGCCATCTGCCGGGTAGTGAGCAGGCAACTGCTTGCCGCTCCAGAGCGTGTCGTATAGTCGCCACCCGTAAAGGAATGCCGTGCCCAGGCGGGAAGGCCCCGGGTGCACCGGGCGCCTCTGCCTGGAATAGAAGGTTCGCCAGCGAGGGGGTTGGTCCTGAACGAGCCCTTGCAGGTCGGCCAATTCGCGATCGTCGGCCACGAGCCGCAGGAACGTGGCGCAACCATCGGCATAGCCGAGGGGAACGGGACCGGCTCGGACCAGTGCGAGCTGTTCGCGCTGGCGGAGGGGACCACCCCTGCCGCTCATGAGTTCGCCGGACACCTGATCTCGCAGGCGGAACGCACCTGGAAGACGCTCAACCTCAGCCTCACGGGGGCGCTCATCGCCATCTACGGCGAGGCGCAGCGCTCGCTGATGGAGTGGAACACCCGGAGCATCTCGCAGCATCGCGTCGGACTGGGGTTGAGCTGTCTGGCCCGCCAGGGAAACCGCATCGTGCTCGCGACGCGCGGGCCCGCGAGCATCCTCCACGCCTCCGGCCTCGAGGTGACGCTGTACGAGCCAGACGAGGAGCACTCCGAACCGATGAACGGGCTGGAGCCCGCTCAACCCCAGCTGACGTCGCTCTCGCTCGACCCCGGCGATCGCATCCTGCTGGTCTCGACAAACATCGCCGAGTCCCTGAGCGAGGACGTCCTGGCCGACGTGTTGTGCCGCTCCCTGCCGGAGATCCTGCCCGGCCTGTACCGGCGCATCACCCATCTGCGGGACGCCGCCGTGCTTCTCGTGGGCGTTCCCGATGGCGACGTGCAGGCGCTCCTCCCTCCGGAGTCCCCGCCACCAGACGAGCCGGAGTACGGGGAGCCGGTGATCGGCGGGGAAGCCCCGGCGGGCGGGTCGCCCCCCGATTTCCAGTCCAGCCTCTTCATCCAGAGCAGCACCGAGGCGACGGCGCTGGAGATCGCCCGCAAGCGGCTGGAGGAGGTCGACGCGCGATCGCGCATGGACCGGGAGCTTCCCGAAGTGACGCCGCTGGAGATGCCGCAGGAGCTACCCCCGTTGCGAAGGGCGGTGGGTGACGGCGGGCAGCCGCCGACGCTCCCCACAGCGGGCGGGCGCGCCTCGCCAGGCGGGAGCTTCTTCCGGCAGGTTGCGCATGTGCGCCAGGCGCCCGCCCCCTCCCTGGCCTCGCACCACACGAGCGCCGCTCCGGTGAGCAAGCTGGCGGAGGACCGCCGCATGCAGCTCGCCTCCAGCACGAGCGTACCCATCTCGGGGCGGCTGGCGGCGGCCCCGACCGCCGGCAGCGCCCTTGTTCGCGCACGGAGCAGCATGGGTGGCGGCCGGCGCGCCGGCGGCCGCACCACCTCAGCCTCGGGAGGCTTCTCGCCGCCCTCCTGGCTGGTCGTGCTGGTAGCGGCCGTGCTGCTCATCGGGGTGGTGGGATGGGCCACCATCCCCGCGCTTCTCGACAGCGACGACGCCACCAGACTCGCCCAGCTGATCGATGAGGCGGAGCGCGATCTGGCCACCGCCGACGCCGCCGGCCAGCCCGATCTGCGCCGCGAGACGCTCACCCGGGCGCGAGGCATCCTGCTGGAGGCGATGGCGATGGAGGGGGGAGCCGCCCTCGCCCAACCGCTCCTCCACCAGGCGGACCGCGAGCTCGCGTCGCTCGACGCCATCGTGCCTCCCGCCGCCATCCGGCTCCTGGCCGACCTCCGCGGCTTCGGCGAGGCCCCCATCGCCGCCCGGCAGCTCGTCGTGAGCGACTCCCACGCCTACGTGCTCGACTCGGCGGGCGGGCAGGTCATCTCCATCAACCTCTCAACGGGCAGGAAGCTGGTCGTGTTCGCCGCCGGCGAGGAGACGCCGCTGGCGCCCGTGGCCATCACCTACGCGGATGTCTCGCGGCCCGGCGGCTCCGCCCTCCTCATCGCCGACGAGGAGGGATCGCTCTGGGCATGGAGCGCGGCAGGGTGGGTCGCGCGGATCGAGTTCGCCCGACCGGCGGGGCTGACCATGACGGACATGTACTTCGACGACGGATCGCTCTACGTGCTCGACGCCCCCGGCGGCGCGATCTTCCGCTTCGCGGCCACGGCCTCGGGCTTCAGCTCCGAGCCTGTCGTCGTCCACGAGGCTCCCGAGCTGTTCAGCGCCCGCCGCCTGATGGTCGACGGCGGCAGCCTCCTCACCGCCCACGAGGACGGGTCCATCCGGCGGGTGAGCGGCGGCTTCGCCCTCACGCTCGCGCAGGCGGGCATCGACCGGCCCCTGGCAACGGCTGCCACGCCCCACACGAGCGGCCTGGAAGGCGAGCTCGCCGTCCTCGATGCGAGCGCCGACCGAATCGTCATCCTCGGGGAGGACGGATCCTTCGCGCGCCAGTACCGGCACGAGGATCTCGGGAACCTGACGGCATTCACCATGCGCGACGGGTTCGGCTACGTGATCAGCGGCGAGCAACTGCGCCGGATCACCTTCTAGCCGGGCCAGCGCGCGCGCCACAGGTAGGCAAGCGCGCCGCAGGCGACGCCCACGTTGAGCGACTCCACCCGCCCGTCCATGGGCAAGGCCACGCGGAAGTCGCTCGCTTCGTTCAGCAGACGGCTGACGCCACGCTCCTCCCCGCCCAGGACGAGGGCCGTGCAATCGGGCCAGTCGAAGGCGGTGGCGTTCTCAGCGCCGTCGCCGGGCGAGGCGGCCACCACCCAGTAGCCGGCCTCCTTGAGCTGGGCCACGGCGCGGGCGAGGTTCTGGGGAGCGGCCACGGGGGCGAGGAAGCTGAGGCCCGCGCTGGCGCGATGAACGCCCGGCGTGAGGGCTACCCCCCGCCGAGCCGGCAGCACCACCGCTTCCGCGCCGGTCGCGACGGCCACGCGCAACACGGCGCCCGTGTTCTGGGGGTCGGTCACGCCATCGAGCACGATCGCGAGCGAGGGACCCGTCACCTTCCGGGGGAGGGGAGTGGCGGGCAGGCGGCGCAGCCGCACGAGCACGCCCT
>DAOUID010000291.1:0-3378 GCA_034428315.1 Dehalococcoidia bacterium | reverse complement strand
GTCGTCATCGTCATCATCATCGTCGCCGCAGCCGGCGAGGATGGCGGCCGCGCCGGCCGCCGTTACGCCGCTTCCGACCAGGAAGCTCCGGCGGCTCACCGGGTGACGGCGCAATCTCTTCCAGTAGTTCTCGTTGTCACGCATCGGGATGGTTCCCTCCCCTGTTCTGCATTGCGCAATGTAATGCCTGCCGAAACCGCTTACCAGTTGATCGCACAGCACCTCCCTTGGAGATCGCGCCCCCCGGAGGGCGCGTAGATGTAGTGGCTAGATGCGGCCACGGAGCCTCGGGTCGAGGGTATCGCGCAGCGAGTCACCGAAGATATTGAAGCCGAAGACCGTCATGGAGAGGGCGAGACCGGGGAAAATGGCCAGCCACCACCCCTGGGTGAAGAACTTCTGGGAGTCGCCGGAGAGGTCCGCGCCCCAGGATGGCGTTCCGGGTTCCACGCCGAGGCCGAGGAAGCTGAGGCTGGCCTCGACGAGGATGGCGGCGGGCAGCGAGATGCTCGTGATGACGATCATGAGACCGAACATGTTGGGCGTGATGTGGCGCCACATGATGCGGAGGCTGCTGGCGCCGACGACCTGGGCGGCCTCGACGTACTGCGACTCGCGCAACTCAAGCACCATTCCCCGCATGATCCGGTAGGTACCGGGCATGAAGAAGGCGGAGATGGCCAGGACCAGGGTTAACTCCTGGCGGGAGAGCCCGGGTAAGTCGGGCAAGTCCTGTCCGATGGCCGTATGCAAGGTGAGGGCCAGGAGGATGCCGGGAATGGCGATGATCATGTCGGCAAGGCGACCCACCGCGAAGTCGACGACTCCGCCGGCGTAGGCCGCGAGCAGCGCGATGATGGTACCGGCCATGGTGCCGACGAGAACCGTGGCGACACCGACCTTGAGGGAGACGCGCCCGCCGTAGAGCACGCGGGACCAGAGGTCGCGACCACGAGGGGTCGTCCCGAAGAGGCGGTGCTCACGCCACCCCTGGGACCGTTCCGCGTCCCAGGCGCGATGCTCCATGTCCCTCTCCCTGCAGTTGACGCAGGGGCCGTCGAGGGGCGCGCCCACGCCGAACGCCTGTGGATCGGTGGTGTACAGGAGGGGCGCCGCCCCTGAGCCGATGGCCACGAGAATGATCAGGACGAGGCCAAAGGCTCCAAACGGTTCCCTGAGCGCCCAGCGGAAGGGATTGAAGCGCTGTCGGGGAGGAATGGCGTACTCAAGCGCCATCTCCGCCTCAAGGGACAACTCGCTCGGACGCGCCGCTGCTTCTTGCTCTGCCATTGGCTAGTACCGAATCCTTGGATCGATGACCGTGTACAGCACGTCGACAAGCAGTGTGACGAGGACGAACACGAAGGCGAAGAGCATGAGCGAGGAGAGGACGAGCGGGTAATCCTGGGCGATGACGGCCCCCAGCGTGAGGGTTCCGAGGCCGGGGATACCGAAAATGAGCTCGGCGATCACGACCCCACCGAGGACGGCGCCGGTCTGGAGGCCTATGAGGGTGACCACGGGTATGAGCGAGTTGCGGAAGACGTGGCCCCAGATCACGCGGCCTTCACGCAGGCCCTTGGAGCGGGCCGTGCGCACGTAGTCCGAGTAGAACACCTCGAGCATCGAGGTACGCACGAGGCGTGCGGTGCCGGCGGCGCTGGCGAGCGCCAGGATCATGGCCGGCCAGATGATGATGGAGAGGTTTCTGAGGGGATCGTCGGTGAAACCGACCCAGTCCGTGGCGAGCGGAGTCCAGTTCCACCAGCGGGCGGGCAGTGAGACTACGAGGATCGCAACCCAGAAGTTGGGCACCGAGATGCCGGCGATGGTGACCCCGCGGAAGATGTAGTCGAGGAAGCTGTTCCGGCGGACGGCAGAGAGCACACCCACGGAAATGCCGAAGATCGCGGCAATGACGATAGTAATCAGCCCGATCTGGAGGGTGTTCCCAATGTGGTCGGCGAGGCGGTCGGCGACGGGCTGGTGGGGTGTCCGCAAGGTGACGCCGAAGTCGCCGGTGACGGCGTTGCCGAGCCACTTACCGTACTGCTCGTACCAGGGATCGTTGAGCCCGAACCGCTCTTCGAAACGCTCGATGTTGGCAGGGTCCGACATGGCCGAGCCGATGGAGATAAAGGCCGCGCTCCCGGGGCGGATGTAGATGAGCATGAAGAGGATGAACGAGATCCCGATCAGCATGAAGGGGACGGCGATCAGTCGGCGGATGATGTAGCCAGTCATAGCCTGTGCGCCTGTGGGGCCGGACGCGGCGCCTCGCCGCTCCGCCCAGCCCGCCTTGCGCGCCATCCCCCTTGCGCGGCGCGGCCCGAGAGCCACTCCCCGCGCGGTTCACGGGATTCTCTGCTATCCGTTCGGCGATCGCAACTATCCCGGGGAGGTCTTTACCGGCGACCGGGGCGGCAGGGGATGCCGGTGCCCGTACACTCTTCCCAAGGCCAGCAGGGGAGCAGCGACATGGCTCGGGACAGCGCGAACGACGAAGCGGGCGAGCGGCTCGGGGAGATGGTGGCGGAGTGGGCGGAGGCGTACTGGGAGCAGCAGGCGGGGGGGCTGCGCCGGCAGCCGGGCGGGGAGGACCCGCTCCGCGAGGCGGTGACGCGGGCCTTCACGGCAGGGGCGGTGACGGTGTTCCAGCGCTGGGACGAGGTGCGCCCGCTGGTGCCGCGCCGCCGCGTCTCGTGGCGGGACCTGCCCTCGCACCACGGCTAGGGGTGGGCCGTATCATGCCGGCGGGCCGGAAGGGGGCGTCATGAGCGAAGCGGCGGATCTGTTCGACCTGAGCGGGAAGGTGGCGCTGGTGACGGGCGGGAGCCGGGGGCTGGGGGCGGCGATGGTGCGCAGCTTCGCGCGGGCGGGGGCGGACGTGGTGATCGCAAGCCGCAAGCTGGAGTCGTGCGAGGCGCTGGCGGAGGAGGTGCGGGCGGAGACGGGGCGGCGGGCGCTGGCGGTCGCCTGCCACGTGGGCGAGTGGGACCAGCTCGACGCCCTGGCCGATGCCGCCTACGCCGAGTTCGGCAAGGTCGACGTGCTCGTGAACAACGCGGGGCTCTCGCCCCTCTACGACCACGTCAGCAACGTCAGCGAAGCGCTCTACGACAAGGTGCTGGACGTGAACCTGAAGGGTCCCTTCCGGCTGACGGCGAACATCGCGACGCGCATGGCGGAGGGGGAGGGCGGGTCGGTGATCATGGTCTCGAGCACGGCCTCGCAGAGTCCGGGGCCGAACGCGCTCGCCTACGGGGCGGCGAAGGCGGGCCTGAACAACCTGACGATCGGGTTTGCGCGGACGTTCGCGCCGAAGGTGCGGGTCAACTGCATCATCCCGGGGCCGTTCCTGACGGACATCTCGAAGGC
>DAOUID010000290.1:0-3690 GCA_034428315.1 Dehalococcoidia bacterium | reverse complement strand
TGACGCTGGGAACGGTGGCGGAGCGGAAGGCGAAGATGGCCGACCCCGAGCGGCGCCCCGCCCTGCGCGCGGAGTACGACGAGGGCAAGGGCCCGAGCGCTCCCGGACGGGACGAGGAGGCGGAAATCGCCGGACACGTGGGCCGGGGGTTGGCGGTGCTCACCGTGCAGGAGGTCGAAGATCCCTCCCTGAAGCACCTGGAAGGGCTGACGGTGCAGGAGATCGCGGACCAGAGCGGCAAGCACGTGATCGATGCGTTCCTCGACCTGGGCGTGGCGGACAACCTGCACACGACCTGGGTGACGCCACCGGAGGAGACGGACGTGCAGTCGATGAGCGAGGTGGCGAACTCGCCCTTCGCCCTTCCGGGGGTCTCCGATGGCGGGGCGCACACGAAGTTCCTGGCGATGGGCGTCTACCCCACGGAGATGCTCTCCGAGCTCGTGCGCGACCACGGCATCATGGACCTGGAGCAGGCGCACTGGCGCCTGAGCGCGTACCCGGCGACGGCGGCGGGCTTCAAGGACCGGGGCTGGATCAAGGAAGGCTCGCCGGCGGACATCGTCATCTACGACCTGGAGAACCTGGGCAGCGGACCGATGGAGAAGGTCTACGACCTTCCCGCCGGCCAGTGGCGGCGGGTGCGCCGCCCCACGGGCTACCGCTGGATTCTCGTGAACGGAGAAGTGACCGTGGAGGACGGGGAGACGACCGGCGCGACGCCGGGCCGCCTCATCCGCCACGGCGCGGGCTAGGCATCGCCACAAACAGGCAGGAGGAACCAGTCATGCCGAAATTCGTGCTCATCGGGCTCTGCGAGCCCACCGGCCCAGACGCCCAGGAGGCGTTCGACGAGTGGTTCGTCGACCAACACATCGAGGACACGGCCAAGTGCCCGAACTTCATCCGGGGCAGCGTGTTCAAGCTGAGCGGGCCCCACGGAGGCGGCGAGACGGTCTCGGGCTACCTCTCCCTCTACGAGGTTGAGGCGGACAGCTACGACGAGGCGGAGAACACCCTGAACGCGTGGCAGCGGGATCCCGACGCCTGGGAGGGCCGCAAGCATCACCGCGAGACGGGCGAGAAGCTGGGCGGCATCCCCATCGCCGTCAACGGGTCCGGCTGGTACGAGCTGATCAAATACTGGGACGGCCCCAAGGCGAGCGCCCGGTGACCATGGGCCACCCGGAAGGTCGCGCATGACCTCGCCTCGCGGCATGTCCCGCGAGCAGATCGAGGCGTTCCTGGCCGAGCCCCGGAACGCGATGGTGGGCGCCATCCGCAAGGACGGACGCCCGCAGATGACGCCCAACTGGTTCCACTGGGACGGGGCGAAGTTCTACGTCTCAACGACGAAGGCGCGGCGCAAGTACGAGAACTTCCTTCGCGACCCGCGCGTCCAGCTCGCCATCGACGACGCGACCGGGTTCCGCACGGTACTCGTGGACGGCACGGTCGAGCTGCGCGACGACCACGAGGCGGTCTTCGAGCAGTTCAAGGCGCTGCGCGCCAAGTACGGTCGCGAGCAGGACGACGAGGCCTTCCTGGCGGAGCTGAAGCGGGACGAGCGCGTCCTGCTGGTGATTACGCCGGACAAACCAATCGACGAATGGACCTCATGGGGTCCGCCAAGCTAAGGAGAAACGCCATGGTTACCCCCGAAGAACTCTGCGAAATCGAGGAGATCAAGGAGGTTCGCTACCTCTACACCCACTACTACGACGGCCAGCGGGTGGAGGAGTTGGCTGACCTCTTCACCGAGGACGCGGTGTGCGAGTTCGGCGAGGAGTACGGCGGCAACTGGGTCGGCCGGGAGCAGATCTACAACAACTACAAGAACTTCATCGAGGGCGAGGGAGACGACCCCCACGGCGTGATGCACGCCGTCGTGAACCCGTGGATCCGGCTGGCCGACGAAACCACCGCCCACGGGCGCTGGTACCTGCTCGACCTGCGCACGAGCGAGGGCGTGGAGAACCCCCTCATCCTGTTCGGCATCTACGACGAGACCTACAAGAAGACCGAAGACGGCTGGAAGATCCAGCGCACCCGGATCGACTTCCTCTGGCCCCGGCGGGAGTACCAGCCGAGTTCGAACCTGTAGGCGGCCGGCCGTGGTCACGCCCCAGGAACTCTGCGAGATCGAGGAGATCAAGAACCTCCGCTACCTGTACGCCCACTACTACGACGGGAACCGCACCGACGAGCTGGTCGACCTGTTTACCGAGGACGCGGTGTGCGACTTCGGAGAGAGCTACGGCAAGTGGACCGGCAAGGAGGAGATCCACCGGGAGTACTCGGCCGCGGCCGCGGGCGGACGCACCGACTACGGCATCCTCCACAACGTGATGAACCCCTGGATCCGGCTCGTCGACGAGACGACGGCGAGGGGCCGCTGGTACCTGATCAACATCCGCTCGACGGTGGGAGAGGAGAACCCCCTGATGCTGGCCGGCATCTACGACGAGACCTACAAGAAGACCGGCGACGGCTGGAAGATCCACCGCACGCGCATCGACTTCCTCTGGCCCCGCCGGGAGTACGCCGGCGGCACCGACCTGTAGGAGGCGCGAACCGATGGTTGAATTCTGGACCACGGGGCTGGGACCCGCCCCCGTCATCGCGAAGGCAGCGGCACGGGCGGAGGAGCAGGGCTGGGACGGCTTCGGCACGCCCTATGCGCCGACGATGGCGCCCGATCCCTATGTCTCGCTGTCGATGGCGGCAGCCGAGACAAGCGAGCTGAAGGTGGGAACGTGGGTCGCGACCCCCGCCTCCCACACCCCGGCGGCCGCCGCGGGGTCGATCAAGACCCTGCAATCCGTGTCAGGCGGCCGAGCCGTGATGGGGCTGGGACGGGGCGACTCGGCACTGGCCTACCTGGGCATGGCACCGGCGCCGGTGAAATTCTTCGAGGCGTACGTGCGCCGGCTGCGCAACTACCTGCAGGACGAACCGCAGCCCTTCGACCTCGACCTGGACGGGGGCGGGCACTTCCCGCCGGTCGCCAGGCTCGGACTCGTGCAGACGGCCACGGAGGCGAAATTCGGGCGGTCCATGGAGGGCATTGCGCCGGTGCCGCTGGACCTGGTTGGCACGGGGCCAAGGGTGCTCAGCATCGCGGGGCGGCATGCGGATGGAGTGACCACGGCCGTGGGGGCCGACCCGGAACGGGTGGCCTGGGCGCTCGGGGTGGCGCAATCGGCGCGTGAGGCGGCAGGCGTCACGCGGCCCCTGAACCTGAGCGCCTGGGTACCGGTGGCCGTGACCGACGACCGGGAGGCCGGGCGCCGCATGCTGAGCGGCGTGGCTACGTCCATGGCGCGCTTTACCGCCATGTACGGCAGCGTGGTGGCCCCCGTCTCGGAGGAGGACCGCGAGGTCTACGAGCGGATCCACGGCGCCTACGAGCTCCAGGGGCACTTCCGGGAAGGGTCGCCGCAGTCGAAGGTGGTTCCGGGCGAGTTCATCGACCGGTTCACGATCATCGGGCCCCCGCGGGACTGCATCGAGCGCCTCCAGGCGCTCATCGACCTGGGCATCGAGCGCTTCGTGATTGCGGGACCGGCGCAGGGGCCGCTGGCGACGTCGGCGCCGGAAGAGGCGGACCGCGCGGTCCTCCGCTTCGAGGAGGAGGTCATGCCGGCGCTTCGCTGAGCAGGCAGCGAGAGCGGCCCGCCGATCGGCGGG
>DAOUID010000289.1:0-3965 GCA_034428315.1 Dehalococcoidia bacterium | reverse complement strand
CCCGCCGATCGGCGGGCCGCTGTTGCGTGCGGTCGGAGTGCTCCGGGCCTAGCCGGACAGGTCGAGGGACATGATGAGGAGGTCGCGGGGAAGGCCGCGGCGGTCCGTGACCCAGCCGTGCAGCGTGGCTTCTTCTCTGAAGCCGAGCCGCTCGAAGGCAGCGCGCGCGCCTCCCTGGTCAACGGTCATCTGGGCCGTGATCTTGCGCGAGCCGAAGTTCGGGGCGGCGTCGATAACGTCCCGCACCATGCGACCGCCGAGGCCGCTGCCCCGGTAGTCGCCGGCCACGATCACGCGGACTTCGCCGACATTGCGGGTCCAGCGCATGGGCTCGCCGTGGAGGGAGGCGTAGCCAACGACCTCGCTGCTGTTGCGCGGCTGGGCGACGAGGGCGAAGTCGATCCCGTCTTCGACATTCTTCACCATCCCGTCAACGACGGCGTTGCTGGAGAGATCCTCGCGGAGGAAGAGCAGGTCGTCGTGGGGAAGCGCCCTGGCGAACTGCAGGAACGCGCCTCGGTTGGAGCGGGCCAGGCTGTGGAGCTCCACCTCGCGCCCGTCGGCGAGGTTCCAGGTGGCGGGGTAGCGGGCGTGGAGGTTGGGGCGCTCCTGGAGGCCGCGACGGATACGGTCCGCCTCGGTGCCACGCAGGATCTCCTCTTCTTCGCGGGTGAAACTCTCACCGCAGGTGTTGCAGCGATAGCTGCTCGCCTTCTCCTCGATGCCCATGTTCTCGGGCGAGTCCCAGTGAGGGACGAGGAGGACGCACTCACAGGTTTCGGAAGAATCCTCCGCTACCTGCGTGCTCGCCGATTCCGATTCTCCACGTCGAAGGAACCGCATTTCTATCCCTCCTGCTATCGATTCGCCTCCAGCCTACTCCTTTTGGAGGTCCGCAAGGAGTCCGGGGAGGGCGGTAACCGTGAGCCCGCTCGCCACGGAGCGAGAGGCGCCTAGGGGTCGGCGGAAGCCTCGGTGGCGGCGGCCTCGCCTTCTGGCGTCCCGGCGCGTTCGACCCTGGGCAGCAACCGGAAGGCAAGGAACGCGAGCGGACCGGTGATGGCGAAGGCGGCGATGATGCCGATCTTGCTGAAGCGGAGCAGGTCGGGGTCGGAGTAGGCCAGGTCTCCGACGAAGAGGGCGACGGTGAAGCCGATGCCGGCGACGAGCCCGATGGCCCAGATGCCGCGCCAGGTCACTCCCGCGGGGCGTTGGGCGCCCAGGAGGACGGCGACGCCGGTGGCCGCCACCAGTCCCACGGGCTTTCCGACGACGAGCCCGACGATGACGCCCCATGTCACCGTGCTCGTGAAGGCATCGGTCAGGCTCCCCAGGTCGAGGTGGACGCCGGCGTTGGCGAGAGCGAAGGCGGGGACGACAAGGTAAGCGACCCAGGGGTGCAGGTGGTGCTCGAGGCGGTCGACGTGGGGTACGGCGTTGCTGCTGAGGTCGCTGAGGCTGAGGAGGGAGTCGACCATCTGATCGTGGCCCAGGGGCGTCTCGGGGTCCTCATCACCGGCGCGGAAGCGCTCGAGGAGTTGCCGGGCGGTCCGCACGAAGCCGTCGAGGGGGACGGGCGGGCGCCAGGGCGTGAGGAAGCCGAGGACGGCGCCCAGTGTCGTGGGGTGCACGCCCGAGTCGTGGATGGCGGCCCAGGCGACGACACCAATGCCCGCGAAGACGAACATGCTGCGCACTCCGAGGCGGTAGGCCACGAGCATGAGCGCCACGAGTCCGACGGTGAGCAACAGCTGATCGATCTGGACGTCTCCGGAGTAGAAGAGGGCGACGACGACAACGGTGCCGATGTCGTCGACGATGACGAACGTCAGGAGCATGGCGCGCAGTCCGAGGGGGACGCGACTGGTGAAGAGGGTGGCGATGCCGAGGGCGAAGGCGACATCGGTGGCCATGGGGATGGCCCAGCCCTCGCGGGCCTCGGCGCCCGCTCCCTGTGTGACGAGCAGGAAGATGCCGAGCGGCAGCAGCATGCCCCCGATCGCCCCGATGACGGGGGCGGCCATGACGCGCGGGTCGGAGAGCTCGCCGATGGTGATCTCCCGCTTGACCTCGAGGCCGATGAGAAAGAAGAAGAGGACCATCCCCACTTCGTTCACCCAGAAGTGGAGGGATCCCTCCACTGCCCAGAAGGCCAGGTCCACGCCCACGTGGGTCTCGAGGAGTTCCTCGTAGTGGTGCTGCCAGGGCGAATTGGCCCAGATAAGGGCGGCGGCGGCGGCGAGGATGAGGAGCACCGCGCCGGCGCTCTCGGTCTGGACGAACTCCTGGACCGGGCGCACGAAGCTCGTGAGGCGGCGGCGGGCGAGGCCCTCGCGGGGATCAAGCCTGCGGATCACCCACCGGACCATGCCTCTAGCGTAGACGGCGAAAGGGTCTCGCGGGGCGGGCGGGGGGATGGGGCGCGAGCGTATTGACCTGCCTGTAGCCGATCGCTAGCGTGGGCGCGGAGCTCCACGCCCCGCCCGGAACGCCCTTTCGCGGGACGCGAGGCGAGTGCTTCGGAAGGCGCCGGGGAGGTACCCGATGAAGATCTCGATGTTCCACCTGATGCCCCACCGGGAGCTGCCGGACGACTTCGAGGAGCGCTACCACTCGGTGTGGGTGGACCCGCCCTTTCACGAGCTGGCGACGGCCGAGCGCGTGGGCGACTACTACAACTGGACGCTCGATGAGCTGATGCACGCGGCCGACCTCGGCTTCGACGGCATCTGCGTGAACGAGCACCACCAGAACGCCTACGGCTTCATGCCCGGCCCCAACGTGATGGGCGGGGCGCTGGCGCGGGCGACGCGCGGCCAGGACGTGGCGCTCGTGCAGATGGGCGCGACGCTGCCGACGACGAACCCGCCGATCCGCATCGCGGAGGAGTACGCGATGCTGGACTGCATCTCCGGCGGACGGCTGGTGGCGGGGATGCCGCTGGGCACGGCCATGGACGCCAACATGGGCTACGGCATCACGCCGATCGAGCAGCGCGAGCGCTACTACGAGGCGCACGATCTGATCCTGAAGGCGTGGCAATCGCGCACGCCCTTCCCCTTCAACGGAAAATACACGCAACTGCCGATGGTCAACCTCTGGCCGCGGCCGGTGCAGCAGCCCCACCCGCCCGTGTGGGTACCGGGCATGGGCAGCCTGAGCACGTGGGAGTTCGCCGCCAACCAGGGGCACTGCTACTGCTTCCTGAGCTACTTCGGGCACGCGCGCGGCAAGTCGGTGATGGACAGCTTCTGGGAGTTCATGGACAGCAAGGAAAAGGAGCTGAACCCCTACCGGGCCGGCTTCCTCCAGTTGGTGGCCGTCTCGGAGACGGACGCGCAGGCGGAGAAGGATTACGAGAAGCACGTGAAGTACTTCTTCGAGAAGTGCCTGCACATCGCTCCCGAGTTCACGCCGCCCGGGCACCAGGACTACCGCAGCCTCGAGAACTCCATGCGCCGGATGCTGACGGAGCAGATGTCGGTGCGGGACCAGCTGAGCGAGTGGTCCTTCAAGGATTATGTGGATAACCAGTTCGTCATCTCGGGAGGGCCCGCCTCGGTGCGAGACCAGCTCGAGAACCTCATCAAGAGCCTGCGCGTGGGCAACCTGATGCTGCTGCTCCAGATCGGTTCGATGCCGCACGAGCTGACCATGAAGAACATCGAGCTGACGGCGAAGGAAGTGCTCCCCCACATCCGCCACCACTGGGACGACGAGTGGGAGAACCACTGGTGGCCGGAGAGCCTGCGCGCGGGACGGCAGGTCAACGCGGCAGACGGAGTCGCGGCCGTGGCGGGCGGTTCCTGATGGCAGCTGTCATCGAGCGGGAGACCAGCGTCTGGCAGGGCAAGGTGCAATCGCGCGCGCTTGTCGCCGGCGAGGGGCCGCCGATCGTGTTCTTCCACGGGGCGATGGGGCTCAACTGGGACCCCTTCCTCGATGCGCTGGCAGAGTCGTTCACG
>DAOUID010000288.1:0-4111 GCA_034428315.1 Dehalococcoidia bacterium | reverse complement strand
TGCGCGTGCCCGTCACCAACCAGCTCGGGCGCACCGGCTCCGGCCACCAGGCCGCCCAGGACCGCCTCGGCGCCGGCCGCGTCTTCCACTGCATGAACTCCGTGGGCCAGATGTGGCGCGCCTTCGACGTCATGATGCAGCGCGTCATGACCCGCAACGTCCACGGCGGCCCCATGCAGGAGAAGCAGTTCATCCAGGGCTTCATCGCCGATTCCTACATCGATATCCAGTCCGCCCGCCTCATGACCATCCATTGCGCAGAGCGCATCGACGCCGGCGTGAACGCGCGCGCCGACATCTCCGCCATCAAGATCGCCGTGCCCGCCGCCTTCGAGCGCGTCGTCGACCGCGCCATCCAGGTCTACGGGGCGAAGGGCGTCTCCACCGACACCCCCCTCGAGGCCATGTACCGGGGCGCCCGCACCCTCCGCATCCTCGACGGTCCCGACGAGGTGCATCGCATCGTCATCGCCAAGAACGTCCTCCGCCGCTACCGCGACGGTATGTCCTGGGACTTCGGCGTCTAGGCGCGAACCCGCGCGGGGAGGCGGCATGGCCTCGAACCTCCGGGACGACCGCGCGATCGACCGCTTCGCCACGAGCGTCGGCGACTGGCTGCTCACGCAGCGCTTCGGCACGGTCGTGCCCGTGGCCTACCGCCACTTCCTCTGGGAGCCGTCCCCCGACTGGCGGACCTCGCCGCCCAACGTCGTGATCGAGCTGACCGTGGAGGATCCCCCGCCGCCTCCGGAGAACTGGCGCTCCCTCCCCTTCGAGGAGCAGGTGCGGGCCTGGCACTGGCCGGAAGCCGACACCGATGCAGCCGAGATGGCGGCCGTCGCCTACGCGCTGACCCTGGAGATCCCTCCCGGCCTCGCGCCGCTACGCCCCGTGACCATCAAGTTCCTCGCACGCAGCGAGGCGGAAGCGAGCGGGCGGCTCCCGTAGAGCCTACGAGTCTCGCTGGCCTCCCAAATTCTGCGACCCAGCGTTCGGAGGTAGGCTCAACGGTCACCTCGCAGGCCAATGCAAGGGCGCGTGCCCTTGTTCCTCGCACGGTCAGGGTGCAGTGGGCGGCGTTGTCTCCTTCCGGATCGTGCTCGACATCCCCCGCGCCGACCTCACGCACGTCAGCCAGGCTGATCCGCCCCACGCCCCAGCTGCCGTGCCCGCGAGCCTCCCGACCCGACACCGCCTCATCCCCGGCGAGCCGTTCTGAGTCGACGGAACACGCGTAGAACCCGTAGCCGACCCGCTGGTCACGAAACACAGCCGACGTCAGCCGATAGCCTCCGTCAACTCGCTTGAAGTGCAGATCGGGGTTCAGGTCCCGCAGGAAGCGGTCGTCTCGCTCAAACTCCACGGGCGGCCCTTCGCGTGCCGCTCCATCCTCGCTCTATCGCTTCTAGTGCATCCGCCGCTTTGGCCGGATTCCACTCTTCCGGCTCCTTCCCTTCCCGATGGACATACACTGTGAACCCACCCTCCGGCTGCACCACCACCTCGATCGCCACGTCCTCCGACTCCCACTCGAACTGCACCGCGCCGTCCCCGGTGATCGTCACGAAGGTGGAGTCGCGGAAGGCCTTGTCTTCCGCGACGAAGGAGCTCCAGACACGCTCCAGCATTGCCGCCGCCCTGGCTTCAACGGTTTCCGCGACGCCAGCGCTTCCCGTCCGCGACTCCCCGGCAATGCGACGGAGGCGGTTCACGGTGCGGAGGCGGGTGTCGAGATCCTGGGTGACCACTGGGCGCAGGCCTCTACTCTTGTCTCAAGCTACTATAGCAGCGATCCGCCCCTACCCCGCCACTTCCTCCGCGAACGCCGCCAGCTCCCGCGCGAACGACTCCGGCTCCAGCAGCATCTGCACGTGGCTCGAGCGCAGCTCGCGGACGGGCCAGCCCGCTGCTCCGGCGTCCGAGGCCGCCCCGTCGTACGTCGCCGAGAGGTGCAGGTAGCCGACGGGCGCGTCCGGCCAGGTCGCCGGAACCGGAAGCGGCTCGTCCAGTACGCCGATCGGCGTCGGGCGCTTCCCCGCGAACACCGTCGACTGCACGTCCAAGGTGTTGTCGGGGTTCTGCGTGAGCGCCTCGCTCAACAGGTCCCCCGGCCACTCGCGCACCGTCTCGTCCGTGGGCTTCAGGCCGGGCTGCGGCGACAGCCTGCCCCGAGGCGAGTACGGCTCTCCCGCGATGCGACGGAAGTCCTCCACGTGCGCGGGGTTCTCGAAGAGGTCGAAGCGGCTGGCTCCGTCCCGTGGCAGGTCCGAGTCCACCAGCACGTACGCCGCCGGCCCGCTCGTGAGCTGCTCGGCCAGCTTCGGCAGCAGCGGACACGCTCCCGCGTGCCCCACCAGCACCGCCTCCCTCGTATCCATCGATACGTCCCGGAGCTCCATCGCGAACTCCCTGCAGTGGTGCTCCCAGTAGGTCCCTTCGCGCGCGGCCGGAGAGTTCAGCGCCGGGAGCACCGCCGCCGCGCCCAGCTTGCGCAGCTCGGCGGCGACCGGAACCCACGTAAACGGGCCGATCAGCGGTCCGTGAACCAGGATGAACGGTCTCATGGGAACACCTCCGTCGTCCGCGAACGACGCGCGTGATTCTAGCGAGATTCGGCCCCGGGGCGAGGGCGGCTCAGGCCGCTACCCGCGGCGTGGCCGCCAGCCCTGCGGCCAGAACGACGACGCTCCGAGCACGACGCCGATCCCGACCAGCGCCCAGCCCGCACAGGCGAATCCGCAGAGCTCCATTTCGCTACTCCTGCTTGGCCGCCTCGAAGGCGGCCCGCGTCTCGCGTACCGACCACCAGACCTCGGCGTTGTCGAGACTCGTGATCTCGCCCCAGTTCGCCTCCACGTCGTCCGCGGTAGCGCCCTCGATGGCGACGCGCTCATTCTGCACGATCGCGGCGCGCCCGAAGGATCCGCTCGCCGCCGTGATGACCATCCCGCTCGTCGTGCACGAGTCGCTGGCCATGTAGGTGACCGCCGGCGCTACCAGGTCGGGGCTCATGGCCGCCTGCTGCTCGGCGGAAACCTCCCGCACGGAGGTCGTCATCCGCGTGGCTGCGCCCGGATTGAGGCAGTTCACCATCACGTTGTACTTGTCGCCCTCGAGCTTGGCCACGTTCATCAGGCCGATCAGGCCCGCCTTCGCGGCGGCGTAGTTCGACTGCCCGAAGTTGCCGAGGAAGCCCGAGTTCGAGGTCGTCAGGATGACGCGCCCGTAGTGCTGCTGCCGGAAGACCGGCCAGGCGTGGTGGAGCAGGTTGTAGCCGCCGTTGAGGTGGACGGCGAGCACCTTCAGCCAGTCCGCCTCGGGCAGGTTGTGCAGGGCGCGGTCCCGCAGGATGCCCGCGTTCGACACGAGGATGTCGAGCCGCCCCCACGTGTCGATCGCCTGCTTCACCATCTGGTAGGCGTCTTCGTAGCTGGTCACGTCGCCGGTGTTGGCGGCGGCCGTACCGCCCGCCGCCTCGATCTCCCGTACGACCGACTCGGCCACGGAGATGTCCTCGTCCTCGCCGTCGAGGGTGCCCCCGAGGTCGTTGACGATCACCTTCGCCCCGTGGCGGGCGAGGTCCATGGCGATGCTTCGGCCGACTCCGCGGCCCGCGCCCGTCACGAGGGCGACGCGTTCGAGCAGTGATACTGGCAAGCCAGGCTCCTTATCCTGAAGAAGAGTTCAGCAGGGAAGGGTGACGCCAACTCGCGCCCCCGTCCAGCGCCGACACGATTCCGAAGGGGGCAGCGCATGCCGGGCAGAGTCGAGGGCAAGGTCGCGATCGTCGTGGGCGCGGGCCAGACGCCCGGCGCCACCATCGGCAACGGGCGCGCCACCGCCATTCTCCTCGCCCGCGAGGGCGCCAGCGTGGTTGTCGCCGACCGCGACCTCGCCTCCGCCGGGGAAACCGTCGCCATGATCGCGGGCGAGGGCGGAACCGCCACCGCCTGCGAGGTCGACGCCACGAGCGAGGAGAGCCTCGCCGCCATGGTCGCCGAGGCGGTGGCGCGCTACGGCGGCCTCGACATCCTCCACAACAACGTCGGCGCCAGCGTGGGCGCGGGCGATGCCGCACCGCTCGACATGACCGAGGACGGCTTCGACCAGA
>DAOUID010000287.1:0-21006 GCA_034428315.1 Dehalococcoidia bacterium | reverse complement strand
AGTGGCGGGAGTGCATGGGAGTCGAACCCACCCCTCGCCGCGCTGGCGACGAGGCGACCGTTTTGAAGACGGCGAGGACCACCGGGCCCTATCCACTCCCCGGACGGCCATCCTACCGCGCCACGCAAGTGGCGCCCCGACCTCGCCTAGACGTACGGCAGGACCTTCTCCGCGAAGAGCCTCGCGGGCTCGCGCGTGTCGCGGCCGAAGAACTCGATGACGAACATGTCGCAGCCGGCCGCCTGGTTGGCGGCGATCTGGTCGCGGATGCGCTCGGGGCTGCCGGAGAGGGCGAGGGGCCCGGTGGGGTCGCCGAGGTGGCCGCCGAAGATTTTCTGGGCGCGCTCGATCATGGGGGCGGCGGAGGCCTCGTCCGGCGCAATCGTCACGAGGGTCTGCTGGCTGACCCTGATCTCGTCGGGGTCGCGGCCGATGTCGGCACAGTGCTCGCGCAGGACCTCGACCTTGCGGGCGAGGTTCGAGTGGTGGCCAGCGAGGTTGTTGTAGATGTCGGCGTGCTGGGCGGCGATGCGCAGGGTGACGCGCTCGCCGGCGCCGCCGATGAGGATGGGCGGGGTACGGGGCGGTTTCGGTTCGCAGACGAGGTTCTCGACGCGCACGTGCTTACCCTCGTAGGTGACGGGCTCTTCCTCGCTCCACATGCGCTTGAGCAGGACGGCCGTCTCCTCGAGCTGGCGCAGGCGCTCACGGGTGGAGAGGAAGGGCATGCCGAAGTCGGTGAACTCGCGCTCCATCCAGCCGCCGCCGAGGCCGGGGATGACGCGCCCGCCCGCGATCTCGTCGGCGGTGGCGATGACCTTGCCGAGGTGGGCAGGGTTGCGCATGCCGGCAGGGGTGACGAGCGTGCCGATCTCGACGCGATCGGTGACGGCGGCGAGGGCGGAGACGGCGCTCCACGCTTCGAGGATGGGGATGCTCGGGGACTGCGGCCCGTAGAGGTGGTCGTTCACCCAGATGGAGTCGAAGCCGAGGGACTCGAACTCGAGGGCGGCGGCGCTGGCCTCCTCCCAGGTGCGCTTGATCTGGGGCACGTTCACCCCGAAGTGGGGCCTGCCGTTGGCTGCCATCGGGTTCCCTTCCTGCCGCGGGGGCCGCGACGGGCGCATTCTACGGGCCACTCGGTCCGGGTCCGTGCGGGGGCGCGGCGATACAATCGGAATCGATGGTGGAGCTGGCGAGCTACCTGTTCTGGACCGGCCTGGCGCTGGCCGCGATCGCCTCGCTGACGTACGTCGCGCACGTGGCCAGCGCCTCGCTCTCGCTGCGGCGGCTGAGCGCACAGACGTCGGCAGGGACCGTGACGGTCTCGGGCGCCACGGGCACGCCGATTGCCGGCATCGGGCGGCTGGCGACGACGTTCGCGGCGCTGACCGCCACAGCCCTCACCGTCTCTCTGATCGCGCGCTGGATCGCGGTCGAGCACGCGCCGCTCTCGAACCTGTACGAATACACGGTGGCGCTGGCGTGGGGGATCTCCGTCGCGTGGCTGGCGTTCGAGCGGACGGCGGGAGCGCGGCGCTTCGGGGTGGTGGCGCTGCCGATCGTGACGGCCGCACTGGGCATCGCAACGCTCTTCCCGGACGAGGTCATACCCCTCATCCCGGCGCTCCAGAACGGCCCCCTGCTGACCCTCCATGTGAGCGTGGTGATGGTCTCGTACGCGGTGCTGACGGTGGCGTTCAGCGCGGCGGTGATCTACCTGGTACAGGGCGGCGAGGGGCGGCGGCGGTTCGCTCCGCTGCCGAGCGGCGAGGCGGCGGGCGACCTCGCGCATCGGGCGGTGCTGGTGGGGTTCCCGCTGCTGGCACTGGGGATCGCGCTGGGGGCCTGGTGGGCGAACAGCGCCTGGGGGCGGTACTGGGGCTGGGACCCGAAGGAGACGAGCGCGCTGGTGGTGCTGCTGGCGCTGGCGGCCTACTTCCACGCGCGGGCGGGGGAGGGGTCGGTGGCGGGGGCGCCGATCATCCGCTGGATCATCCCGAGGCGGCTCCAGCGCAGCTGGCGTCCGGACCCGATGTGGTGGCTGGTGGCGATGTGGGCGCTGCTGCTGTTCACCTACTTCGGCGTGAACCTCTGGATCACGGGCCTGCACAGCTACGCGGGGGTCTAGGAGCGGGGTCAGGCCCTCTCTGGAGAGGGAGCTAGCCCACCTCGCGCGGGAGGGGCGGGAAGGGGCGGGCCTGCTCGTAGGCGCGGGAGGCGCGCAGGACGAGGTCGTCGCGGTGGCGGGGGGCGACGATCTGGAGGCCGCAGGGGAGGCCGGCGTCGGTGAGGCCGGCGGGGACCGAAGCAGCGGGGTGGCCGGTGAAGTTGAAGGGGTAGGTGAAGGCGATGGCGTTCGCCCGCTCGCCCTCGATCTCGCGGGGGATGGGGCCGGCAGGGGCGAACGCCTCCGTCGGGAGGGTGGGGGTGAGGAGGAGGTCGTACCGCTCGAAGAGGCGGGCCGTCCAGGCAACGAGCTCGCCCCGGCGGCGGAGGAACTCCTGGAAGTCCGAAGGGCCCACCTCGAGGGCGCGGTCGAGCTGGCGGATGTAGCGCGCCGTGAACTCATCGTGGCGAGTGGAGAAGTTGTCCCACTCCTGGCCGAGGGACTGGAAGGCGGAGACGCGCGCCCACCAGCCCCCCATCTCGGGGATCTCGTCGTGGTTCTCCTCGACCTCGTGGCCCATGTCGGAGAAGGCCTCGGCGGCGGCGCGGACCTCGCGGAGGACATCGCGCTGGACGCGGGTCACGCCGAGGGTCTCGTTGAAGGCGATGCGCAGCTTCGGGAGCGGTTCGTCCAGCGTGTCCGCGTAGGAGACGTCGGGCGGAGGGAGGGACTCGGGGTCCCCGGGGTGGGGTCCGGCGACAACATCGAGGTAGATGGCGGCGTCGCGGACGCAGCGGGTGAGGGGGCCGTAGCAGCTGATGCTGAGCCAGGTGGGCATGGGCCGGGGGGCGATGGGGGTGCGTCCCTGGGAGGGCTTGAGTCCGTAGAGGCCCGTGTAGCAGGCGGGGATGCGGATGGAGCCGCCGCCGTCGCTGGCTGTGGCGAGGGGCGCCATGCCGGAGGCGAGCGCGGCGGAGGAGCCGCCGCTGGAGCCGCCGGGGGTGCGCTCGAGGTTCCAGGGGTTGAGCGTCGCGCCGAAGAGCTCGTTATCGGTGAAGGGGATGTGGCCGAATTCGGGCGTGTTGGTCTTGCCCAGGACAATGGCCCCGGCGGCCTTGAGCCGGGCCACGTGTGCGTCGTCGAAGCCGACGCGGTTGTCGCGGTAGAGGCGCGAGCCCTTCGTGGTGACGAAGCCGGCGGCGTTCTCGAGGTCCTTCACGCCCAGGGGGAGGCCGGCGAGCGGCCCCGCCTCCTCGCCAGCGGCGAGCCGCATCTCCAGGGCGCGAGCCTGCTCCAGGGCGCCCTCGGCGTCGACCTCGACGAAGGCGTTGAGGGTGGGGTTGAGCTCCTCGATGCGCGCGAGGGAGCGCTCCATGAGCGCCACGGGGGAAAGCTCGCCCGCTCGCACGAGCGCGGCCAGTTCGTGCGCCGGCGCGAAGTCGAGGTCCAGGTCGGGCACCGGGTCAGCCGCCCTGCATGTTGATGCGCAGCTCGACGGCGTCGCCGTCGGCGATGGGGGAGTCGAGCTGGGACTGGACATCGTTGATGACGGCGAGGACTGCTTCCTGGTCGCGCTCGTTGAACCCCTCGTCCTCAAGGATGGCCGAGGGCGTGAGGCCCTCGCGCCAGTCGATCTCGAGCGTCTCCAGCTTCGACTTCGAGAGGTTCTGGAGGGTGGGGAAGAGCTTCACCGTGACCGCCATGTGCGCCTCCGGGGGCGCATTCTACGGCGTGAGGCCGTTCCTCCGTGGCCCGTGCGAGGGGGACTGGGCTACGATCGCGGGACGATGCTGGTGCTCGCGATCGAGTCATCCTGCGACGAGACGGCGGCCGCGCTGATCGAGAACGGCACGACGATCCATAGCTCGATCGTCGCGAGCCAGGTGGACCTGCACGCGAAGTACGGCGGCATCGTGCCGGAAGTCGCGAGCCGGGAGCACCTGCGCCAGATCACGCCCGTCGTGCGCGAAGCTCTCTCGGAGGCGGATTGCACGCTCGACGACATCGACGCGGTGTGCGCGACGCGGGGGCCGGGGCTGGCGGGGGCGCTGCTGGTGGGCTACAGCACGGGCAAGGCGATCGCGTTCGGGCGGGACCTCCCCTTCCTGGGGGTGAATCACCTGGAGGGGCACGTGTACGCGAACTGGCTGGTGGAGGGTGAGCCGCCCTCCTTCCCGGCGCTCTGCCTCGTGGTCTCGGGGGGCCACACGGACCTGATCCTGATGCGGGAGCACGGCCGGTACGAGCGGCTCGGGGGCACGCTCGACGATGCCGCGGGAGAGGCGTTCGACAAGTCGGGACGGCTGCTGGGGCTGCCGTTCCCGGGCGGTCCCGCGATCGCGAAGCTGGCCGCGACGGCGGGCGCGTCGGCCCTGCGCCTGCCGCGGGCGTGGCTGCGGGGCACGTGCGACTTCAGCTTCAGCGGGCTGAAGACGGCGGTGCTGCACGCGGTTCGGGAGGAGCGCGTCTCGCCGGCGGAGATCGCGTGGGAGTTCCAGGAGTCGGTTGCGGACGTGCTGGCGGGGAAGGTCTCGCGGCTGGCGCGGGAGCTGGACGTGGCGGAGGTGCTGCTGGCGGGGGGCGTGGCCGCGAACGGGCGGCTGCGGGAGGAGATGCAGGCGCGCAGCCCCGTGCCGGTGCGCATCCCGCCGCCGTCGCTCTGCACGGACAACGCGGCCATGATCGGGGCCGTGGGCGGGCACCGGCTGGCGCTCGGCCAGCACAGTTCCCTCGACGAGGACATCTTCAGCACGAACGACTGGGCGCGGGTGTAGGGGCTACTGGCTCTCGGCTGTTGGCTCCTGGTTGTTGGTCCCGCCCCGCCTAAGCCCCCGCCGCCGTACACTTTTCGCCAGTCACTCGCGTCCCGGGAGTAGTCATGGTCTGGTTTGTCAGTGTCGCTATCGCCATCGTGCTCTGTGGCGTCGCCTTCCTGTTCGGACGGGCGATGCGCAGCGAGGCAGAGCCGGGTAGTCCCGAATCCGATCGCGGACTGATCGTGATCGTGCTCGCCGTCATCGTATTCGTGCTCTGGGTGGGGGCGCACACGGCGCTCTCTGCGCTCAAGCAGGTCGAGGCCGGCAGCGTAGCGGTCGTGTACCAGTTCGGTGAGATCGTCGGGAGCCGCGGTGAGGGTCTCCAGTTCATCGCCCCCTGGCAGCAGGTGCGAACCGAGAGCATCAAGGTCCAGAGGGCACGCTTCGACAACGTGAGCGGCTTCTCGAAGGAGACCCAGGACGTCATCATCTCGGCCACCGTGAACTACCGGGTGGACCCGGCGGCGGTTGAGGACCTCTACCGCGAAGTTGGCCCCAACTGGTTCGACATTCTTGTGGAGCCGCGCATCAACCAGTTCTTCAAGGCGGAGACCGTGAAATACAACACGGTGGACATCGCCCCCAACCGCGAGACCATCCGCAACGACGTGAAGAACGAACTGGCCAGGGACCTCCAGGAGTACTCCGTTACGGTGGAGGACCTGCTCATCGACAACATCGACTTCACGTCACAGTTCAAGGCGTCGATCGAAGAGAAACAGATCGCAACGCAGAACGCCCTTCGGGAGCAGGAGCGAGTCGCCCAGAGGGAGGCGGAGGCGCTCCAGCGTGTGGCGGAGGCCCAGGGTCTGGCCGATGCGGAAGTGGCGCGAGCGAATGGTGAAGCGGAGGCGAGGGTTGTGCGGGCAACAGCTCAGGCGGAGGCCAACCGCCTGCTCAACGAGTCCCTGACTCCGCTGGTCATCCAGTTCCTCGCGGTCGACAAGCTCTCCCCGAACGTCCAGATCGCCCTCATTCCTTCCGGCCAGGGCATCATCATCGATCCGGCCGCTCTGCTCTCAGGAAACACGCTCGGCGACGAGGACGGGACCACCTTCACGGCAACGGCGTCGTCAACCGCCGGGGCAGGCACGGGGGACGGGAACTAGCGGGAGCCCCGGAACCTAGTCGCGCAGGGTCTTGAGGCTCAGCACGTAGGTGGTGACGCCGACGCCGACGGCGGCGAGGATGGCGTTGAGCCAGACGGGCGACGGCGCGAGCAGCCAGGCCGAAAGGCCGAGGCCGATCCAGAGCATGGCGATGGTGACGGCCTTCGTGCCGGGAGTGGCGCCGCGCCGCTCGCTGTAGTCCCGCAGGTAGCGCCCGAAGAGGCGGTTGGTCATGAGCCAGGTGTGGGCGCGCTCGGAGCCGCGGGCGTAGCAGGCGGCGGCCAGCAGGAAGAAGATCGTGTGGGGCAGCAGGGGCAGGACGACGCCCAGCGCGCCGATCGCCACGAACAGCGTGCCCAGGCCGATCCAGAGCGCGCGCATCGGGGCGGAGGTCGCGACTCGAGGCCGGGTCGGCGCTTGAGAACCTGCCAATTCTGCCAATTGGCTTCCAACCTTCAGATTCTGAGAGTTGCGATGGGAGTATAGCGCATCGCGATTGGGGCGCGGCCTAGCGCTTCGGGCGGCGCCAGCGGGTCCAGTCGAAGGGTTCGATACCGCTCTCGGTGAGCTGCCAGATGGAGGCTTCGGCGCGGCCGTCCTCGATGTCGAGGAAGCCGATGGTGCCGAGCTGGGTGTTGAGGTTGTGGGGGTAGGTGGGCGAGCCGGGGTTCACGCAGAGCACGTCGCCGACCTGGTCCACGGCCTCGACGTGGGAGTGGCCGTAGACGACGACATCGAGGTCGGTGCGGCCGAAGTAGCGCTCCATGGCGCGCTCGACGGTGAGGTGGGGGGGCATCTCGGGGACGGGCATGTCGTGCACGAGGCCGACGGAGACGCCCTCGAAGTCGAGGGCCCAGGCCTCCTGGAGGAGGGGGTGCTCGGGCTGCACGGGGCGGCCGCCGGAGCCGTCCTCACCGTTGCCCCGCGCGGCCCAGAGGGGGGCGATCTCGGCCAGCTCGTCGAGCAGCCAGACCTCGTGGATATCGCCGGCGTGGAGGATTGCGTCGACGCCGCTGAAGGCGTCGAAGGCCTGGGGCCAGAGTTCGGCGCGCGACTCCGGGATGTGGGTGTCCGAGATCAGACCGATGCGCACCGGGGGAGTCTACCGCGAGGGGCGGGGACTGGTTCCGGTTGAGTTAGAACGTTAGTTCTGATAGCCTCGAACTATGTCCAGTCACTCCGTCCTCCAGCCAACGCTTCTCGGAAACGAGGGGCCCTCCTTCGACCCGTCGTTCGCGGGACTGCAACGCACGGAGCTCGCGTACGAGTCGTGGATCGACCAGGCGCAGGGTTTCCTGACGGGCCACCAGGGCGTCTTCGACGCCCTGCGCGACGACACGCGCTGGCACGGCCACACGCGCGTGATGTACGACCGTATGGTCGACGTGCCCCGTCTCACGGCCTCCATCCCCCGGGATGGGCCGGGGCACCCGGTCATCCGCGATCTCGCGGACGCGCTGGGCGAGCGCTACGGCGCAACCTTCGACCTGGTGGCGCTGGCGCTCTACCGGGACGGGAGCGACAGCGTGGCGTGGCATCGCGACCGGGCGCGCCGGGAGCGGCGGGGGCGGGCGCTGGTGGCGACGCTCTCGCTGGGGGAGTCGCGGCGATTCCTCGTGCGTCCGCACGGTGGCGGCCCCTCGACCGCGTTCTCGGCGGGGTGGGGCGACCTGCTGGTGATGGGCGGGGCCTGCCAGCTCCACTGGGAGCACTGCGTGCCGAAGGCGCAGCAGGCGGGGCCGCGGATCAGCGTGATGTTCCGCAGCAGCGCGGACTTCGTGCGCTTCTAGAACCCCTGCCCCTGGACACCCTCCAGCCCCATGAGGGCCGCTATCTCGCCCTGGTGCGAGGCGACGTGCCAGACGCCGAGGGTGCCGAACACCCACAGCTTCGGGCGGGGAGTCGGGCCGAAGGGGACTTCGGCCTGCAACTCTTCCTCGGGGGCCGACTCGATGTAGCCATCGATGGTGGCCCGGACGGCGGCGGCGTACTCGCGCAGCGGCTCCAGCTCGAAGCTGAGGGCGGTGGTGTAGTCCTGGGAGATGACGGGGCTCTCGGGAAGCTCGAACCCGACCCGCTCGCCCACGCCGCTCGCGTGGTAGACGGGCTCCTGGCCCATGAGTCCACGGACGAGGACCAGGTCCTGGGTGATGACGGTGTGGGCGTAGGTGGCGCCGATTGGGTTTGTGAGCGAGCCCTCGACTGTTTTGGTCAGCAGCTCGGGCGGGCAGCGTTCGATGGCTGACTCGAGGTTGTCCTGGGCCAACTCGTACTGGCTGCGAAGCAGCTCCCTCTGGTCCACTGGGCGCCTCCTGGGCTCGTGTCGTGCGGCGTGAGCACACAAGTCTGAAGCGTGGCGCGCCGGGCCGCCACCACCCTGCCGGGCGCTACTCTGCGCCGGCGATCTCGATGACGAGGGCCTCGGGGCCGTGGATGCCGCGGACGATGCGCTTCTCGATGTCGGCCGTGCGGCTGGCGCCGGTGAGGATGAGCGCGTCGCCGGCGGCGGCCAGCGCGGGCGCGAGCTCCTGCGGGAAGCGCACGACCGTGCCCTCGTCGACCTCGACGACGATGCGGCGGGCGTCCATGAGGGGGGCGCGGGCGGCGGCTTCGCCGGTGAGGAGGACGCTGCCGGTGGAGGCGACGGCGGCGGTGGCGCGCACGCGCCGGTCGCTCTCCAGATCGTCGGCGGAACCGGTCACCTCTCCGCCGACGACGGCGGCGCGTTCGCGGAAGTGCGCCACGACGTCCTCCGGGACCGGGGGCGGGGGCGGCTCGGGCTCCGGCTCGATGGTGTGGAGAGGGATGAGCATGTCCGGGTCGCGCGAGGGCTCGGCGGAGGGGATGGGCCGGGGGTCGGCGACGGGCAATCCGGGGAGGGCGCCTCCCGCGCGCAGGCCGAGGCGGGCGAGCCAGCTGGAGACGCGGCCCTGCGGTCCGGCGAAGGCGGCCATCCAGGACTTCCAGGTCACGCGCTCGACCATGGAGGGGCCGTTCTCCGCCCCGGCGGCGCGCAGGTCGAGCAGCATGCGGTGGAGGGGGATGCCCACGGGGCAGACCTCGGTGCAGCGCCCGCAGAGGCTGGAGGCGGAGGGGAGATCGGCGTGGCGGCCGTCGCCCCAGAGGAGGGGGGAGACGACCGCCCCGATGGGGCCCATGTAGGGCGACCCGTAGGCGAGCCCTCCGGCGGCGGTGTAGACGGGGCAGGCGTTCATGCAGGCGCCGCAGCGGATGCAGCGCAGGACGTCGCGGTAGCGCTCGTCGGCGAGGATCCCGGAGCGGCCGTTATCGACGACGACGAGGTGGCGTTCATGCCCGTCCTCGGGAGCGCCGAGGAAGTGAGTGTAGGCGGTCAGGGGCTGGGCGGTGGCGCTGGGCGCGAGCACCTGGAGGACGGCCAGGGCGGCCTCCTCGTCGGCCACCACCTTCTCCAGGCCGGTGATGGCGATGTGCAGCCGGGGACGGCTCACGCCGAGGGAGACGTTGCCCTCGTTCTCGACGATGACGATGCGGCCGCTGTTCGCGACGACGGCGTTGGCGCCGGTGATGCCCGCGTCGACATCGGCGAAGAAGTCGGCGACGACGTCGCGGACGGCGCGGGAGAGGCGCACGGGGTCGTCGTCGGGGACGTCGGCGCCGGCGCCGGCGAGGAGGTCGCGGATGCGGGCCCGGTTGAGGTGGAGGGCGGGCGCGGTGATGTGGCTCGGGCCGCGGCCCTCGATGTCGACGATGTACTCGCCGATATCCGTCTCGAGCACCTCGCGTCCGCGGGTGCGGAGGGCGTGGGTGAGCCCCACCTCCTCGGCAACCATCGACTTCGACTTGGCGATGCGGCGGGCGTCGCCGAGGAGGTCCAGGACGAGGGCGGTGGCTTCTTCCTCGGTGGCGGCGCGGTGGTAGCCGATGCCCTGGCGGGCGCAGGACTCGCGGAGCTGGTCGTGCAGCTCATCGAGGTGGTCGACGGCGTAGGCGCGCGCCCGCGCCGCCCGGGCGCGGGCGTCCGAGGGGCTGGCGGCGGCGAGCTGATCGCGGCTGTCATCCACGAGCTTGCGCAGGATGGGGGAGAGGGTGGCCGCCGGCGGTCCCGCCTCGATCTCGGAGCGCGCGCGGGCGCGGAAGCCACTCATGCCAACGCCCTGTCGAGGAGCTCGGCGAGCGTCCAGGTCTCGAGGGGCTGCTCGGTCGCGCGGGCGGTCGCCTCGAGGTGGGCGAGGCAGGAGAGATCCCCGGAGACGAGCACGCGCACCCCGCGCGAGGCGACGTCGGCGAGCTTCGCCTCGGCCATGGCCACGGACACCTCGGGCTCCTTGAGGGTGAAGGCGCCGCCGAAGCCGCAGCACTCGGCTTCGTAGGCGAGGCGGCGGACGTCGAGGCCCTCGATCTGCTCGAGGAGGCCGACGGCGCCCTCGGTCAGCCCCAACTCACGGCGCCCGTGGCAGGAGTCGTGGTAGGCGACGGCCCCGGGGAGGCGGAGGGCGAGCTCCGCGACATTGGGATGGCCGGCGACGTAGGCGCCGAACTCGATGAAACGGTCGCTCATGCGCTTGATGCTCTCGCCGCGAGGCCCCGCCCAGAGGCCGGGAAGGTAGTGCTGGACCATGCTCGTGCAGGAGCCGGAGGGGATGACGATGGTCTCGTGGCCGCGTGCGGCGCGGAGGAGGGCGCGGCCGACGCTCCTGGCCTCGGAGCGGTAACCGCTGTTGAAGGCGGGCTGGCCACAGCAGGGGCCCACGATCGTGGAAACCTCATCGCCGAGGCGTTCGAGCACGCGCCGCGCGTGGCGCCCGTCCTCGGGGCGCAGGGCGGCCATATAGCAGGGCACGAAAAGCGCGACCTTGCCCATTCGTTCACGCTACCGGCCCGCGGGCCGCTGCCGCAAGCGATCCATCGTCCGCCGGCCCGCGCTGTCATGGCGCCGGCTGCGCCCGTGCCCTACCGTAGAAGCATGCCCATGCGCGGAATGCGGGTCGCCTCCATCGGCGGGATCGACATCGAGGTGCACGCCTCCTGGTTCCTGATCCTGGGGGTCATCACGTACCTGCTGGCGGTAGGGTTCTTCCCCGACCGGTACGAGGGAGCGACGGCCACCTACTGGCTCATGGGGGCGGCAGCGGCGGTGCTGGTGTTCGTGACGGTGCTGCTGCACGAACTGGCCCACGCGGTCGTCGCTATCCGGCGAGGGCTGCCGGTGCCGCGCATCACCGTCTTCATCTTCGGCGGCGTCTCGCACCTCTCGCGGCAGCCGCGCACGGCGGGCGAGGAGTTCTTCATCGCGGCGGCGGGCCCCGCCGCGAGCCTGGCGCTGGGCGGCATCATCTTCGGAGCGGCAATGCTGCTGCGGGGCGCGAGCGCACCGTTCGAGGCGATGTTCCAGTACGTAGCGTTCGTCAACCTGCTGCTGGCGGCGTTCAACCTCCTCCCGGGCTTCCCCCTCGACGGCGGGCGCGTCCTGCGGTCGATCGCGTGGAGACGAACGCGCAGCTTCCGCAAGGCGACGCGGATCGCGGCCGGGACGGGCGAGATGCTGGGGTGGGCGGTGATCGCGGCCGGGGCGGTCTTCCTGTTCATGCAGGAGTGGGCGCCCGGCATCTGGGCGATCGTCATCGGCTGGTTCCTGCTGAGCGCCTCCCGGAGCGAAGGGAACAGCATCCGCCTGGACACGGCGCTCAACCGGCTGCACGCCCGCGATCTGATGGACCGCACCTTCATCGAGGTCACGCCCGGCACGTCGATCCAGCAGGTGGTGGAGGAGCACATGATCGGGCAGGGCGAGCGCGCCGTCGTCGTCGCGAACGACGACTCCGTGGTCGGCATCGTCACGGTGAACGACCTGGGACGCGTTCCCCGGGCGGAGTGGGGAGCAACTCCCGCGCAGCGCATCATGACGCCGCGCGCGCACGTCGCGACGGTCGCGGCGGATGCTCCGGCGGCGGACGTGATGCCACTCCTGGCGCAGCGCCGTCTGAACCACCTGCCGGTGATCGAGGACGGGCGGATGATCGGGATCATCTCGCGGCGGGATTTCCTCGAGCGCCTCCAGATCGCGGAGGAGCTGGGACCAGAGGAAAGCGCCGAGCACGACCCGGAGCCCCCACCCATCCGGACGCCGGGCGGCGACGACCCGAACTCGCCCTAGGCGCGCAACTCGCGGTCAGTTCCCGGCGGCAGCCGGGAAGGGGCGGCGGACCCACTCGGTCCAGACGGCCCAGGCCAGCTTGTCGGAGCCGTCGCTGAAACGCAGGCCAACGTCGTTGAGCACGGCGGCGCCGCCCTGGCGGCTCTGGACAGGGTCGCGTTCGGCGACCCAGACGACGGCGCTGAAGCCGTAGGCCTCGGCGTCCTGCAGCAGGCGCCCAAGGAACTGCTCCTGCTCGCGCTCGGAGCCGACCCAGGAGTGCCCCTCGATGGTGGCGGAGGCGTAGCCGGCCTCGGTGATCAGGATCTCGCCGGGGAAGCGGGCCCGTATCTGGGCGTAGTAGTCCTCGGGGATCTCGCGCACGAGCTCGATGGAGGAGGAGAGGTAGGGGTAGGTGGAGATGCCGAGGGCATCGATGCGCCGTCCGAAGGCCTCGATGGCCTCCCACTGGGGCGGGTGCGACTGCGTGAGCCTGCCGAGGAGGTCCTCCAACTGGAAGGTGGGGAACACCCTGGTCCCAGGCCGGATCTCCTTCACGGCGTCGTAGACCCGGCGGTAGGCCTCGAGGAAACCGCGGAACTGCTCGGGAGAGCGGGCGCGGAGCATGTTGATCTCGACTCCGACGGCCAAATAGCGGGGCTCATAGTTGGTAACGACGTAGATGGCGTAGGCGACAAGGGCCTCCTGCACGTCCTCCCGCAGGAAGCCCTCCTCGGTCGGCGGGCCCTCGGGGAGCCCGGCGATGCGCGTGCGCTGAACCGCTCCGTCCGTGGGGTCGATGGCGAAGAGGAGGGAGAGGTCGTACTGGCGCACAAGGTCGCGCTCGAGCCGCATCAAGGCATGCGTGTCCTCGGAGACGACAGCGCCGGGGAAGAACTCCTCCCAGGGGGGGACGCGGGCGATGCTGACGAGGTCGGCGTGGCGGGCGGCGTCGGCGAAGGCGCTCACGTAGGCGTTCCGGGTTTCCTCGGCGGGTTGCAGGCCGAGGCCGAGGCGCAGCGCTCGCGGAGGACCCTCGGGCGCCGAGCGGGTGACCTCCGGGCCGGGGGTGGGGTTCTCGGGCCCTCCCGCTTCCTGACAGGCTGCGAGGAGCAGCGCTGCTACAATCAGACCGGCGGGGAACAGGCGCGAGCACTGCATGACCTTAAGCAGGTTCCTTCTGGCGTCTGTCGTCCTTGGCGTCGTAGCCGGCGTCGTGGCGGGAGGCATTGGCATCCTGACCGAGGGCGGGGCTGATCCCACCCCCACGCCGTCTCCGACGGCGGCGGCTCCAACTCCCGAGGGCGAGACCGCGCTGGCCGTGGCCGAGCGTTTCGCCGCCGCCTGGGCAGCGGGCGACACGGATGCAATGTACGCGCTCCTGGCTAGGCAGACGCAGACAGCGCTGCCGCCCTCCGACTTCGCAGCGGCCTACGCGAACTTCCGCGAGGAGGCCGCCGTCACGGGCATTGATGTGTCTGTCTCGGGTGAGGGTACTCAGGACGTCACCTTCCACGTCCGCCTCAAGACAAGCTACTTCGGCGTATTGGAGTATGCCACGGTCGTGCCCTTCGTTTCATTGCGGGAAGGGTTCCCGCGCATCGCCTGGACGCCGGCGGTCATCCATCCGGAGCTGGCTCCGGGGAGGCAATTCCGGGGCGATCTGCGACAGGGCCAGCGCGGGACCATCTACGACCGCAACGGGGAGCCGCTGGCGATCACGCTCGACGTTCGCATGATCGGCCTCGACCGCAGCCGCGTCTTCGACGAGGAGACGGTAACCACGGCCTTCGTCGACTTCGGCTTCAGCGAAGAGCAGATGGCGGCGGCCTTCGCGAGCCCGCTCGGGCAGCGCCAGCGGGTGCCGCTGGGGGTCGTTCCCGACTCGCGGGTGGAGGAGGCGGCGCGCTTCGTGGAGGCGGTGCCGGGGGCGGTGCTGTGGTTCGAGGTGCGGCGCGTGCATCCCCTGGGGCCGGCCGCCGCCCACGTGGTGGGCTACACGCGGGAGTACACGGCCGAGGAGATCGCGGAGCGGGGACGCAGCATCATCATTCCGGGGGACCGGGTAGGGGCCGTGGGCATCGAAGCGGCGATGAACGCCGTGCTCACGGGGCAGACGGGGGCGCGGCTGGAGGTGGTCGGAGGCCGCGAGCCCATCGTGCTCTTCGAGCGCGCCTACATCCCGGGGCAGGACGTCCACACGACGCTCGACGCTTCGATGCTGCGGGCGGCGCACGAGGGGCTGCGCGGGCTGCGGGGAGCGGCGGTCGTGATCGACCCGCGCACGAACGCGATCCTGGCGCTCAACAGCTCGCCTTCGTTCGACCCCAACGCCTTCGAGCTGGGCGACCAGCAGGCGCTCGCGGAGTTCACGGGCAACGCCGACGACCCGCTGAACGACCGCGCGACGCACGGCCTCTACTCGGCGGGCTCGACCTTCAAGCTGGTCACGGGGGCGGCGGGGCTGGAGGCGGGGCTGTTCGATCCGGGGGACCGCATCTTCTGCGGCGCCACGTGGGAAGGGCTCGACCCGCCGCGGAGGAACTGGGAGGGCGCGCAGGGGAACCTGACCATCGCCGAGGGACTGATGCGGTCCTGCAACCCGGTCTTCTACGAGATCGCGCTGAACCTCTACGAAGACGCGACCGGAGCGCTTTCGGACATGGCGCGCGCCTTCGGCTTCGGGACCGAGACGGGCGTCGAGGGGTTGTACGACGACGCCGGGCTCGTGCCGGACGCGGCCTGGAAGCAGGCGGCGCGGCAGGCGCCGTGGTACCCGGGCGACGCGGTGAACCTCGGCATCGGGCAGGGGGACCTGCTGGTCACACCCCTGCAGCTCGCGAACGCCTACAGCGCGTTCCTCGCGGGTGAGCTGCGAACCCCCGTGATCCTCGCGGGGGTGGACACGACGGTGCGGGCGGGGCTGCCGCTGGAGAGCGACCACGCCGCCCACCTGCGCCGTGGCCTCGAGCTGGTGACGAGCACGCGCGGGACGGCGGGGTGGGTCTTCGCGGACGAAGGGTACGCCGACTTCGGGGGCAAGTCGGGGACGGCGGAGGAGGCGGAGGGACAGGAGCACGTGCTCTTCGTGGCGTACTCGCCGCGGGAGGCTCCGGCCGCGCTGGCGGCGGTCGTCTTCGACAAGGCCGAGGAGGGGCGCCCGCTGGCAGCGCCGCTCGCGCGCGACCTCATCCTGGCCGTCCTCGACCCAGGCGGCGGGGAGTAAGGCGGCGGGACAGAGGATCCCTAGTCGAGGGCCTTGATGGCCTCGATGAGGGCGGGGACGACCTTCTTGTAGTCCTCGACGATGGCGAAGCGCGAGACCTGCACCATGTTGGCATCGGGGTCGCGGTTGATGGCGACGATATTCTTGGAGCCCGACATGCCGGCCATGTGCTGGCTGGCGCCGCTGATGGCGACGGCGATGTAGAGGTTGGGCGTAACCGTCTTGCCGGTGAGGCCGACCTGCTGCGAGGGCGGGTACCAGCCGAGGTCGCAGGCGGCGCGGCTGGCGCCGGTGGCGCCGCCGAGCAGCCCGGCGAGCTCCTCCATCATCTCGAAGGCGGAGGGGTCACCCAGGCCGCGGCCGCCGGAGACGACGACTTCGGCGTCCTCGATACGGACGCCGGTCGACTCGGCGGCCTCGGTGGAGACGATACGGACGCGCTGGTCGCCGGTGGCGTCGATGGAGGTGACTTCGCCGCTGCGGCCGGAGTCGGGCGCAAGGGCGTCCCAGGCCTTCAGCTTGAGGGTTGCGACCTGCACGTCGCCGCGCCAGGTGACCTCGGCGTTGGCGTTGCCGCCGTAGCAGCTGCGGGTCGCGCGCAGGCGGCCGCCCTCGAGGGCGAGGGCGACGCAGTCCATGGCGACTGCGGTGTTGAGGCCGAAGGCCATGAGCGGGCCGAGATCGCGTCCGAGGCTGGTCTGGCCCATGAGGACGATGTCGGCGTCCGCGGCCTCGCGGGCGGCGAGGGCGGCGCCCGCGCCGGTCTCGGCGTAGCCGGGATCGAGGGAGCCGGAGGGGGCGAGGTAGACGGCATCGGCGCCGTGCTCGAAGAGAGACCCGGCGAGCGACTCGTCGCCCGCGACGAGGGCGCTGACGGCGCCGCCGCCCTGATCGGCGAGGGCGCGGGCGGCGGCCAGCAGTTCGAAGGAGTGGGGAGCGACGGCGCCGTCGGCCGCCTCGGCAATGATGAGCGTTCCAGACATCGTCGTTCCTCTAGATGAGCTTGGCCTCGCGCAGTTTGAGCGCGAGGGTACGGGCCTGCTCCTCGGGGGAGTCGCCCTCGATGATCTCGACGTTGCTCTCGACCTGGGGGATGTAGAGGGCTTCGAGCGCGAGCCAGCGATTGTCCTGGCCGGCCTCGTCGTCCTCGAGCTCCAGGTCGTCGGCGGACCAGACCTGCACGGTCTTCTTGGCGGCAAGCATGATCTGGCGGAGCTGGGGGTAGCGGGGCTCACCGAATTCGTTGGAGATGGAGACGACGGCGGGGAGGTCCACCTCGACCGTCTGGAAGCCGTCGTCGAGGACGCGCTCGACGGTGAGGGTGTCGCCGTCGAGCTCCATCGACTTGGCGATGGTGACGCAGGGAATGCCGAGACGGCCGGCAACGCCCAGGGGGGCGACGCCCATGTCCCAGTCGGCAGAGGCGCGGCCCATGAGGACGAGGTCGACGTCGCCGATCTTCTCGATGGCGCGGGAGAGGGCCACGGCGGTCTGGAAGTTATCGATGTTCTCGAAGTCGGGGTCGCTCAGCAGGACGCCCTCGTCGGCGCCCATGGCGAGGGCGTGCTTGATGGCGTCGCGGGCGGAGTCCTCACCAAGGCTGACGACGGTGATTTTGCCCTCGCCGGCGGCGTCCTTCAGGCGAAGGGCGGCCTCGGTGGCCTGGGGGTCGTAGGGGTTGACCACCGGCGCGATGCCCTGGGCGGGGATCACGCGCTTCGCCGCCTCATCGACGGCGAATTGCGAGGCCGGCGTCTCCGGGTCGGGGATCTGCTTGACGCAGACGACAATGTTCACGCTGACGCCAACTCCTTGTTTACAGACGGGTCGGGAATCGATGGAGCGGGCAGGTGAGGCCCTGCGCCGCTGCGCCCGCCAGCGTAGCACGATCGCGGCGCTTGTGAAATCTGGCACGGACCGATTCCGCCAATGACACCGGCCCCTGCGCGGGTCCTGCGGGCCCGTCGCGAGGGGAGGGGGCGCAGCGCAGCCCAGCGTACAGACACGAGGCCGGAGGGAAGCGCAGCAGCCGAAGGAGGAAGACGCGGGCGAAGCCCGGCGAGTGAGCGCGGAGCGAAGCGGAGCAGCCGAAGGAGCGAGACGCGGGCGAAAGCCCGGCGAGTGAGCGCGCAGCGAAGCGGACCAGCCGAAGGAGCAAGACGCGGGCGCCAGCCCCGCGAGTGAGCGCGGAGCGAAGCGGAGCAGCCGAAGGAGCAAGACCGGGGCGAAGCCCGGCGAGTGAGCGCGGAGCGAAGCGAAGCAGTCGAAGGAGCAAGTTGCATGAACGTTGTGTTTCGAAACGTGGCTGAAACAGGGCTGCAATCTGCGGGAAACCAACGGGCCATAGCTTGCCCGGCGACGTTTCGCCCCACCCGGGGGCATCGAGGAGGATTGCATGAAACGTGCCCTACCGGCCCTGCGCCGGCCGACCGCCATGCTTGCAGGCGGCCTGCTCGCGCTCGGCATCATTTCCGTGGTCGCCGCCCATGACGGTGACGGCAGCGAGATCGCCGACATCATCGGCGCTGTCGACACCGCCTGGTTGCTGATCGCGGGCTTCCTCGTGTTCTTCATGCAGGCCGGTTTCGCCATGCTCACGGCCGGATTCGTCCGGTCGCAGGAGACGGCGAACATCCTGATGAAGAACATGATCGACGCCTGCGTGGGCGGCGTCTCGTTCTGGCTCGTGGGCTGGGCCTTCGCCTACGGCGTGAGCGACGCCTCGAACGAGTTCATCGGGCTCGGCAACTTCGCCCTCAACGGACTGGCCGAAGCGGGCTACGGCCACGCCGACTGGTTCTTCCAGTTCGCCTTCGCGGCAGCGGCAGCCACGATCGTGGCGGGCGCGCTGGCAGGGCGCACCAAGTACTCGGCGTACCTGATCTACACCGTCATCATCACCGGCTTCATCTACCCGGTGGTGGTGCACTGGGGCTGGGACGGCACGACGTGGATGGGCGCCTTCTCGGACGACGTCTGGCTGGGCAACGGCTACGTCGACTTCGCCGGCTCCGGCATCGTCCACACCGTCGGCGGCATCGCCGGCCTGATGGGCGCCATCGCCGTGGGCGCGCGCCTCGGCAAGTACGGACCCAACGGCGAGGTTCGCGCGATTCCCGGTCACAACATCTCGATCGCGACGATCGGCATGTTCATCCTCTGGTTCGGCTGGTACGGGTTCAACCCGGGCTCGACGCTAGGCCTCTCGGGCGGCGGCGCCTCGCTGGCAGCGAGCGTGGCGGTCACGACGACCCTGGCGGCGGGAGCCGGCGGCATCACGGCCATGCTGTGGTCGCGCTTCCGCACCGGCCGCTACGACGCCGGCCTGACCATCAACGGCATTCTCGCCGGCCTGGTGGCCATCACGGCCGGCACGGCGACGGTCGACCCGTGGGCGTCGGTCGTGATCGGCGGCATCGGCGCGCTGGTCATGTACTACGGCGTGCAGATGCTGGACGGGGTGTTCCGCATCGACGACCCGGTGGGCGCGGTCTCCGTGCATGCCTTCGCGGGCATCTGGGGCGTGATCGCCGTCGGCCTGTTCTCCTCGGAGGCGGGAATGACGGCAGCCGGGTACGCGAACCCGCAGCACTACGGCCTCTTCCTGGGCGGCGGCGGCGAGCAGCTGCTCATGCAGCTCATCGGCATCGCGGCCATCGTGGGCTGGACGGGCGTGACGGCGGGTATTCTCTTCTTCGCCATCAAGTTCACCGTCGGACTCCGCGTGAGCGAGGAAGAAGAGATGCGCGGCCTCGACCTGATCGAACACGGCGTCGACGCCTACCCCGACTTCGGTCCTTCGGGCTCCGGCATCTTCGGTGCCGCCGAGCTTGGCGGAGGCGGCAAGTGAGCGCAGGCCACAACCCGCATCCGACCCTGAATCCGGAAAGGAGTACCCGGTGAAGAAGATCGAAGCCATCATCCGGCCGAGCGCCCTGGAACCCGTGAAGGACGCGCTCGACGACCTGGGCTTCTCGGGCGGCATCACCGTCTGGGAGGTCAAGGGCCACGGCAAACAGCGTGGCATCACCGAACAGTGGCGCGGCCGCGAGTACCGCGTGGAGTACCTCTCCAAGGTGTTCCTGACGCTCGTCGTCGCGGACGACAAGGCCGACCCCGTGGTGGACGCCATCCTCGATAACGCCAGCACCGGCGAGATCGGCGACGGCAAGGTGTTCATCTCGAACGTGGAGGATGCCGTTCGCGTTCGCACTCGCGAACGCGGAGACGAGGCGCTCTAGCCTCCTACGTCCCCCGGCTGAGGGGCCGGGCGCAGACCGCGCCCGGCCCCTCTTCCACATTCGATAGACACAGCAACCCGACGAGAACCCGCTACTCCAGGAGGCAGGACCGTGGACGGAATGCCGTTCGAGGCGCGTGTTCGAAGCCTCCACCAGGGGTGGCTGGAGCGCCGGGAGTCCTGGCTCCTGGCCCGGGCCCACGACTTCGACTCGCAACGCCGCGTGCTCGCCAACATTCATCGCTGGGCGAGCGAGTGCATCGAAGACGTCCGGCATGTGTACGGCGAGTCGCTCCCGGTCACCATCGACCCAGTCGCGCAAGACTCCCGCTTTGCGATCGCGGTGGGCGCGGGCCAGCACGCTTCCTTCGAGCTGGTCGACCGGGGGAGCGAGGAGCGTCCCGGGTGGCAGGTAGTGGCGCGGGTGGCGGCGGACGGCGAGGCGGGAGAAGCCCCCGAAGAGAAGCGAGTGCGGCACTGGCGGCGCGGGCAGGTCGAGGAGATCCTGCTGTCGCTCCTGAGCGCCTACGAGCGCTCCCTGGGCCGCGAAGTCTCCGCCTGAGCGCGTTCCCCTGCGTCCCCCGCGCGTCCGCCGGCACGGTCTACGATGGCGTCGGTGAGGCCGGCGAAGATGCGCTTGTGGACGGGCCAGAGGGCGTACCAGTAGAGCAGTCCGGCAGCGCCGGCGGGGTGGAAGTGGGCGGAGGTGACGATGCGCGCTCCCGTACCGGCGGGCGTCACCTCGAACTCGAGGATGGCGATGCCGGGGAGCTTCATCTCCGCCAGGAGGGTGAGGCGGCGGCCCGGCTCGATGCCGGCGACCCGCCAGAAGTCGAGGGCGTCGCCGAGCCTCACGTCGGTGGGGTGGCGCCGTCCGCGGCGGCGGCCCACGCCGCCCGCAAGGCGGTCCAACAGGCCGCGCAGGTTCCAGAGCCAGTTGGCGTAGTACCAGCCGCTTCGCCCGCCGATCGCCGACACGACCTCCCAGACTGCCTGCGGGGCGGCGTCACAGGTTCGCTCGACGCGCTCGCCGCGGCTGTAGAAGGAGATCTCGGCGCGGTTGTCGCGCATGGCGAAGGAGCCCTCGGTCCAGCGGGCGGGGAGGCTGGCGGTGCGCTCGGCCTCAAGGGCATCGCGCACGGCCTGTTCGTAGGTCCGAAGCTCGATGGGGATGCGGGCGTGCAGGTCGGCCGCGGGGTCGACCACGAGGTCGTGCCGGAGGCCGTCGATGAGGGGGCGGGCGACGCTCGAGGGGACGGCGGTCACGAGGTCGAGCCAGTAGGAGGAGAGGCGGGGGGGGAGCACCGAGACAGGGATGATTGTGAGTCGCCTGCCAACGGCCCTGGCGAAGCGGGAGAGCAGGTCCTGATAGCGGACGACCTGGGGGCCA
>DAOUID010000286.1:0-5226 GCA_034428315.1 Dehalococcoidia bacterium | reverse complement strand
AGCGCGTGTACCCGAACGTCGACTTCGAGTAAGCCAGCCCCCGCCCCTACGCCCCCCAGGGCGTGATCGCCTGCTTCAGCTGCGCGTACCCGTCCAGGAAGCCGGGACGCTCGCCCGAGTACACCTCGTCGAACTTCGCCAGCGCGTCGTCCAGCCACGCGTGCAGCGCGGCGTTGTCGGGATTCGCGTCCTGGTAGGCGTCCCGGATCAGGACGAAGTGGATGCGTGGGTCGTAGGGACGCTTCGTGCCCCCCATCGACTCGTCGCCGTCCAGCAGCCGCAGCAGCATCGCGTCCGCCGACCCCAGCGTCTGCTCGTGGATGGGCGGGCCGTGCATGCGGTACATCACCGACGTCATGTCCCGACCGTTGCCCGTCGTGTAACCCATCTCCCCCCACAGGTCGCGCATCTTCGCGTTGCTGCCGACCGCGTCGACCACCCGCTGGCCAAAGGCCCGCAGCGGCTCCGAGACGTCCGCCAGCAGGTCCGTCAGGCGGTCGCCGTCGAGGTCCGTGGCGAGCACGATCGTGTCCTGCTGCTCGATCAGGTCCCACAGCAGCAACCCGTAGTTCGTGTCCGAGATGTGCTGCTCGATCTGGCCGCCCCAGTCCTCCATCCCTTCCTTGAAGTCGTCCGGTAGCAGGTTCACGATGCGGTCCACCCGCTCTCGGTGCTCGACGTACCCGTCGACCGCGTACTTCCGCCCGACGTTGAACTTCGTGCCGTCCAGCAGCCACGAGAGCAGCCCCGAGTTGATCCCGTCCTCCATCGCCTGCGTCGGCTTGAACGCCACCCGGCCGACGGCGCCCGTCTCGTGAACCATCTGCAGGAAGCGCCGCCCCGCGTACGCCATCTGGATGCCCGGCGTGTTCATCTCCGAGTGGATGTTCCCCGTCTCCGCGTCTACCTCGAACACCGTGCGGTTCTGCGAATACGGCAGGCAGGGCATGCAGCGCACCACCGTGATTGGCCCGTAGGGACGCACGTTGCAGTACACCCCGGCCTGTGTCCGCAGCGGCGCATTCCCCGACTTCCCCATCACCACCACGCGCCCCCCCTGGCCGTCGTTCACGTACGCGTCTCCGGCCGTCGACCACTTGATCGACGTGCAGGGCATGTTCCCGAACCAGCTCAGCGCCTCGAGCTTCGTGTCGTGCCGGTACTGCGCCCACATCGGCACGGCGTAGAACGGCAGCCCGAGGATGTCGACCGCTGCCAGGGTCCCAAGCAAGGCATAGGCGTCGGTGAGCGAGTGCGCGACCGGGTTCACCGATCCGTCGAAGTTGCCTCCCTGCCAGATGACCGCATCCGGGTACCCTTCCGGGCGCACGTCGGCTGGCTCGAACAGCTCGCTCAGCGCTCCCAGCAGGTCACCGCCGTCGTGTTCCGTGCGGGCAATCGTCATCAGGTCGGGCATGTCGTCTCTCCAGCGAGTCGTCTCGGTGGCCTCTGGCCGTGTGGCTCGTTGCTAGCCGGCTGCGAGCTGCCGCAGCACGTAGGGGAGGATCCCCCCGTTTCGGTAGTACTCCAGCTCGACCGGCGTGTCGATGCGCACCAGCGCTTCGAATGTCGTCGTTGTGCCGTCATCGTCCGTTGCGGTCACGGTCACGCGACCGCCGGGGCGCAGCCCCTCGGCGATGCCGTCGATGGCGAACGTCTCCTCCCCGCTCAACCCCAGCCCCTCGCGGCTCTCGCCCGCCAGGTACTGGAGCGGCAGGATGCCCATCCCCACCAGGTTGCTTCGGTGGATGCGCTCGTAGCTCTCCGCGATCACCGCGCGCACGCCCAGCAGCCGCGGCCCCTTCGCCGCCCAGTCGCGCGACGAGCCCGTCCCGTACTCCTTGCCCGCCAGCACCATCAGGGGCACGCCCTCGTCCCGGTACTGCACGGCCGCATCGAAGATGCTCATCTCCTCGCCGTCGGGAAGGTGGCGCGTCACGCCCCCCTCTGTCCCCGGCGCGAGCTGGTTGCGCAGGCGGATGTTGGCGAAGGTGCCGCGCATCATCACCTCGTGGTTCCCCCGCCGCGCCCCGTACGAGTTGAAGTCCTCCCGCTTGATGTCGCGGTCGAACAGGTACGCCGCCGCCGGGCTGTTGGGCGCGATGCTGCCAGCCGGCGAGATGTGGTCCGTCGTGACCGAGTCGCCCACCATCACCAGCACGCGCGCCCCGGCGATGTCCTCCAGCTCGCCCGGCTCCTCCGCCAGGTCCTCGAAGTAGGGCGGGTTCTTCACGTAGGTCGAGCCGTCGTCCCAGCCGTAGCGGCTGCCCTCCGGCGCCTCGAGCGTCCGCCAGGCGGGGTCGCCCTCGAACACCGACCCGTACTGCTCCCGGAACATCTCCGACCGCACCGCCTCCCGCATGGCCCCCTCGATCGCGTTCTGCGAGGGCCAGAGGTCGGCCAGCATCACCGGGTTGCCGTCCCCGTCGTCGCCCAGCGGCTCCGTCAGCGGGTCGAAGTCCATGTGTCCGGCGAGGGCGTACGCCACCACCAGCGGCGGCGAGGCGAGGTAGTTGGCTCGCACGACCGGGTTCACCCGACCCTCGAAGTTGCGATTCCCCGAGAGCACCGCCGCTGCCACCAGCTCCCCCTGGTTGACCGCCGCCGCAACGTCCGCGTCCACCGGCCCCGAGTTCCCGATACAGGTGGTGCAGCCGTACCCCACGAGGTTGAAGCCGAGCTCGTCCAGGTAGGGCGTCAGCCCTGCCGCGTCCAGGTAATCCGTCACCACCTTCGAGCCGGGCGCGAGGCTCGTCTTCACCCAGGGCTTCCGCTCCAGTCCGCGCTCCACCGCCGCCTTCGCCAGCAGCCCAGCTCCCACCAGCACCTCCGGGTTCGACGTATTCGTGCAGCTCGTGATCGCCGCGATCACCACCGACCCGTGCCCCACCTCGAACGACGAGCCGTTCCGCGCCACCTCCACTGGCGGCGCGTCCGCGGCGTCGCCCGCCAGCTCTGCCAGCGCTCCCTGCCAGGCGTCCTTCGATTCGCGCAGCAGGACGCGGTCCTGCGGGCGGCGCGGGCCTGCCAGCGACGGCTCCACCGTGCCCATGTCCAGGTCCAGCATCGCCGAGAAGCTCGGGTCCGGGGTGCCGTCCGTGCGGAAGAGGCCCTGCTCCTTGCAGTACGCCTCCACCAGCGCCACCTGTTCTTCGTCCCGACCCGTGAAGCGCAGGTAGCTCAGCGTCTCCTCGTCCACCGGGAAGAACCCCACCGTCGCGCCGTACTCCGGCGCCATGTTTGCGATCGTCGCCCGCGTCGGCAGCGGCAGCTGCGAGAGCCCCGGCCCGAAGAACTCGACGAACTTCCCCACCACGCCCAGCTCCCGCAGCATCTGCGTGACCGTCAGCACGAGGTCCGTTCCGGTCGCCCCCTCCGGCAGGGCGCCCGTGAGCCGGAAGCCGACCACCTCGGGAATCAGCATCGAGACCGGCTGGCCCAGCATGGCCGCCTCGGCTTCGATGCCGCCCACCCCCCAGCCCAGCACCCCCAGGCCGTTGATCATCGTCGTGTGCGAGTCCGTCCCCACCAGCGTGTCGGGATAGACCTGTCCGGTGTCCTCGTTCTCGAAGACGACGCTCGCGAGGTACTCCAGGTTCACCTGGTGGACGATGCCCGTCCCCGGCGGCACCACCCGGAAATTCCGGAACGCCTGCTGGCCCCAGCGCAGGAACAGGTACCGCTCGCGGTTGCGCTCGTACTCCATGCTCACGTTCTGCGCGAAAGCTCCGTCTGTGCCGTACGAGTCGACCTGCACCGAGTGATCGATCACGAGGTCGACCGGCTGGAGCGGATTGATCCGCTCCGGATCGCCCCCCATCGCCTCGAGCGCCTCCCGCATCGAGGCGAGGTCCACCACCGCCGGCACGCCCGTGAAGTCCTGCAGGAGCACGCGCGCCGGCGCGAACGCCACCTCCCGCTCCTCGCCGGAATTCGGCCGCGAGTTTGCCAGTGCCTCGATGTCCTCCCGCGAGACGGCGTCACCGTCCTCGCGACGCAACAGGTTCTCCAGCAGCACCCGCTGCGTGAACGGGAGGCGGTTCGCCGCCTCCCCCGTCAGGACCGAATCGAGCCGGTGGAAGGCGACCGTGCGCCCCCCCACCGTCAACGTGTCGCGGCTGTTGAAACTGTCGAGCATGGTGAAGTCGTCCCTGCCTGTTCCCTTCGCACGGTCTCTTGCCTGGGGCCCGTCGGGCCCGGGTTCGGCGCCTTCGGGACGAAGCTCCGGCAGTATACCGCGAGCCGTCCTCCCGAACCCCTCGTCCGGCGCCCGCCTATACTGCTGGCAGGGCCTGTAGCTCAGTGGTTAGAGCGCCCGGCTCATAACCGGTTGGTCGGTGGTTCGAATCCACCCGGGCCCACCAGACTGGACAAAATCGAGAACCTTCGTTCTCGTCATCCGGTTAGCTCAATAGGGCCTGATCGGTGTAAGGCTTCGAAGCGCCGTTGGGGAGGGTGTGTGCGTCTATCGTCTCGCCCACGGGGTCGGGCAGAGCTTCGCGTCCGCCGGGGCGGACTAGCGGCGCCGGTTGACGACCAGGAAGGAGAGTGCCGCGCCCAGCGCCGTCCAGAGTCCTACCACCATGAACGCCAGCCCCAGCTCATCCACGAGACCGTCCGTGAGCGTGCCACGGATCAGTTCCGTCATGTACTTGACCGGCAGGATGTCGTGGAGGATTTCGATCCACTGGGGGAGCCGATCATGGGGGAACACGACGGGCGAAAACAGGTAGAGCGAGAAGATGATCACGTTCGTGAGCACGCCCGTGAGGACGACCGAGGGCGAGAGGTGCCCAATCACGTTCCCGATGAAGGCCGCGCTGAGGGAGACGAGCAGCACCGCCGGCATCAGAAGAGCGCTGACCTCGATCTCGAAGTCGTAGCGGATCGAGGCGATGGCGAGAGCCAGCGCCAGACCGGGCAGCCCGGCGGGGAACCAGATGGTGAGATCGGCCGCGAGGTGAGCTATCTCCCCAGTTTGAGGCCGCCCGCGGGCGACCCTGCCACCCCGCCCACGAGCATGAGCACCGACTCGAACAGCTTCGTGTGCTCGGGAAGACGTGGCGAAGGCGTCCCGTAAGGGACGCCTTCGGGATTGGAGTGGGGACGGAGGGGGCTACTCCGTCGGCACCGTGCCCTTGTCGCCATGGCCCCAGCGCCCCCTGGAGCCCCGCCAGCGGCCGCGGGAGTCTCCATCCCGTTCCGGCTTGTCGCCGGACTCGATCG
>DAOUID010000285.1:0-5809 GCA_034428315.1 Dehalococcoidia bacterium | reverse complement strand
CACGGAATCGCTGCGGGAGGAGCTGCGGCGGCGGGGGCTGGACGCGCCCGCCGAGGCGGGCCGGGGGAAGCTGATCGACATCGCCGCCAGCGACCTCGTCGAGCCGCACCTGGTCCAGCCAACGTTCCTGCTGGACTACCCCATCGAGCTCTCGCCGCTGGCCAAGCGAAAGGCGGGCGCGGAGGGGCTGGTGGAGCGGTTCGAGGCGTTCGTGGGGGGCTTCGAGTTCGCGAACGCCTACTCCGAGCTGAACGACCCGGTGGACCAGCGGGAGCGCTTCGAGACGCAGCGGGCACTGCGGCTGGCGGGCGACGACGAGGTGGAGCTGGCGGACGAGGATTTCCTGCTGGCGCTGGAGCACGGCATGCCGCCCGCGGGCGGGCTCGGGCTGGGCATCGACCGGCTGGTGATGCTGCTGACGGGCCAGACGAGCATCCGCGAAGTCATCCTCTTCCCGCAGCACCGCAGCCTCTTGCGGCAGGACGACGAGTGACGGAGCGGTTCGAGCGCCACGCGACCAGCACGGGCTACGTGGTGTCCGGCGACCGCACGCTGTTGCTCTGGCACGCCAAGCTGGGCATGTGGCTCGCGCCCGGGGGGCACATCGAGGCGAACGAGGACCCCCTGCAGGCAGCCCTGCGCGAGGCCTGGGAGGAGTCGGGCCTGGAGGTGGAGGTCATCGCGCCGCCCGATCTGTTGGAGGTGGACGAGCCCGCGGTGCTACCACCCCCGGCCGTGATCCTGATCGAGGACATCGAGCGCGAGGACCAGCCCTTCCACCAGCACATCGACCACGTCTACTTCACACGCGCGACGGAGGCCGTGGACTTCGAGGCGCCCATCCCGCACGGGCCGTGCCGCTGGGTGGATCGGGAGACGCTGGCGGGCGCGTTTTCGCTCCCCGCACCCGATGGTACGCTCGTGCCCGTGGCCGATGACGTGCGACTGCTCGGGCTGAGGGCGCTGGACGCGGCGGAGGAGGCAGGGCAGCGATGCTGAGCGCGCAGTTCATCCGCGAGAACGCGGATCGGGTCAGGAGCGACATCGCCGCGCGTGGCGCGGACGTGTCCATCGACGACATCCTCACGCTCGACGAGCGGCGGCGCGCCCTGATCGGGGAGGTGGAGGGGTTACGGGCGGAACGGAACGCGGCCAGCAAGGCCATCGGCCAGACACAGGACGCGGAGGAGCGCACGCAGCGCATCGAGGCCGCGCGCGCGATCGGTGAACGGCTCGACGGGCTGGAAGACCAGCTGCGCGAGGCGGAGGCGTCGCTGCAGGAGGCGCTCTACGAGGTTCCCAACATCCTCGATCCGGAGACGCCGCCGGGCGCCGACGAGAGCGAGAACGTCACCGTTCGCACCGTGGGAGAGCCGCGGGCGTTCGATTTCGAGCCGCGGCCGCACTGGGAGGTGGGGGAAGCGCTGGAGGGCATCGACCTGGCGCGCGGGGCGAAGATGTCGGGCTCCCGGTTCTTCGTGCTTCGGGGCGGTATCGCGCGGCTCCACCGGGCGATGATCCAGTGGATGATCGACTTCCACGTCGCCGATGGTTATGTCGAACACTATCTGCCGTACATGCTCACGGAGGAGTCGTTCTTTGCATCCGGCCACCTGCCCGACTTCCGCGACAACCTGTACCAGGACGCGGAACAGGATTACCTCTTCGTCCCGACGGCGGAGGCGCCGTTCGCGAACCTGTACCGCGACGAGATTCTGCCTCTGGACTCGCTCCCGCAGCGCCTCGTGGCGCACACACCCTGCTTCCGCCGCGAGAAGATGAGTGCGGGTCGGGATACGCGGGGATTGAAGCGCCTCCACCAGTTCGAGAAGGTCGAGATGTTTGTCTTCTGCGAGCCGGAGGAAAGCGAGCGGGAGCTGCAGGCGATGGTTGAGCGGGCCTGCGGGCTCGCGGAGGCGCTGGAGATTCGCTACCGCGTGCTCCAGCTCTGCGCCGGGGACATCGGCTTCAAGGCCTCGAAGGCGTTCGATGTCGAGCTCTGGTCTCCGGGCGTGGAGGAGTGGCTCGAGGTGAGCTCGGTGTCGGACACGCTCGACTTCCAGGCGCGGCGGGCGAACGTTCGCTACCGCCCGGAAACGGATGCGCGGCCACGCTTCCCGCACCTGCTCAACGGCTCGGGCCTGGGCGCGCCACGCGCGCTCATCTCGATCATCGAGAACTACCAGCAGGCGGACGGCTCGGTGGCCGTGCCGGCCGTGCTCCAGCCCTACATGGGCGGAGCAAAGGTAATCGAGCTGGAAGCGAGCTAGCTGCCGGCCGAGTCGGAGGTCGCGCCGTTGGCGCCGGCCACCGGGCCCTCGAGCACCTCGTCGATGAGGCCGTACTCCTTGGCCGCCTGCGCATCGAGCCAGAAGTCGCGGTCGGTATCGTGCTCGATGCGCTCCATGGGCTGACCGGTCTGCTCATGGATGATGTTGCGGAGGATGGCCTGCAGGCGGAGGGTCTCCCGCGCCTGGATCTCGATGTCGGAGGCCTGGCCCTCGGCGCCGCCCATGACCTGGTGGAGGTGGACGGTGGCGTTGGGGAGGGCGGTGCGCTTGCCCTTCGTACCGCCGGTGAGCAGCACCGTGCCCATGCTCGCTGCCAGACCGATGCAGACGGTGGCGACGTCGGGCCGGATGAGCTGCATGGTGTCGTAGATGGCGAGGCCGGCGGTGACGCTCCCGCCGGGGCTATTCACGTAGAGGGTCACGTCCTTCTCGTCGTCCTCGCGGTCGAGGTAGAGAAGCTGGGCGATGATGATGTTGGCGACCACCGCGTCGATCGGCGTGCCGAGGAAGACGATGCGCTCCTTGAGGAGGAGCGAGTAGATGTCGTAGGCGCGCTCGCGGCGTCCATCGGACTCGATGACGAGGGGCATGATGTCGCGGATGGGGTCAAGGCTCACGTGGGCTCTCCCGGAGGTAGTCCCTCCAGTTTGCTAGGCCCGATCCGTGCGAACAATCCGCCCGCCCGTGCCCGAGGCGGACGGGCAGGCTAGACTTGCGCCATGAAGAAGTGCCCGAGCTGTGGTCACATGAACCTGAACGTCTACGGCTACTGCCAGGCCTGTGGCCGCGGTTTCGCCGATCTCGAGGATTCCGGAAGCGCCGAGAAGGGGCCGAATCCGCGCGTGCAGGCGTTCCTGAACTGGCTCCGGGGACGCCGTCCGACCGCAGCCTGAGCGACCTCCAGCGCGGCCCCCGACCCCTCCCACGGCCCCAGTGTGAATCCTTTGCGCTCCCCCATGGCGGCTCACGCGCACGGGCGTACTATTGGCCCCATCGAAGCCAGCCCTGACAGGGGGGAGACATGGACGAAGGCGTACTCCGGCAGACCGTCGCGGACCTGGTCGCACCGAGCAGGGGCATCCTCGCGGCCGACGAGAGCACCCGTACGATCAAGCGCCGCTTCGACTCGATCGGCGTGGAGTCGACGGAGGAGAACCGGCGCGCCTACCGGTCGCTGCTGCTGACCACGCCGGGCGTGGGCGAGTACATCTGCGGCGTGATCCTGTTCGAGGAGACGCTGGGCCAGGCCGATGGGGAAGGCACGCCCCTGCCGCAGGTTGCGGCGGCCGCCGGGGTGGTCCCCGGCATCAAGGTCGACAAGGGCACGGTTCCCCTGCCGGGCGCCCCGGGCGACCTGATCACCGAGGGTCTGGACGGCCTCGCCGGACGGCTGGAGGGGTACAAGGAGCAGGGCGCCCGCTTCGCCAAGTGGCGCGAGGTCTACAACATCACCGACGAGCTTCCGAGCGCGCTCGCGGTCTCCGCGAACGCCGAGGTGCTGGCTCGCTACGCGCGCATCTGCCAGGAAGCGGACGTGGTGCCGATCGTCGAGCCGGAGGTGCTCATGGACGGCGGCCACACGATCGAGCGCTGCGCGGAGGTAACGGAGGCGGTGCTGAACGCGGTCTTCGCGGCGCTGGACCGGCACGGCGTGCTCCTCGAAGGGATCGTGCTCAAGCCGAACATGGTCCTGCCCGGCAGCGAGAGCGGCCGCAAGGCCTCCCCGGACGAGGTCGCGCACGCGACGCTGACCGTCTTCCGGCGGGCGGTGCCGGCGGCGGTGCCGACGATCAACTTCCTTTCCGGCGGGCAGTCGGCGGTGGAGTCGACGGAGAACCTGAACGCCATGAACACGGCCGCGGGCGAGAGGCCGTGGGCGCTGAGCTTCTCGTACGGTCGAGGCCTGCAGGCGCCGGCACTCGCGGCCTGGGGAGGCAAGGTCGAGAACGAGGGGGCGGCGCAGGCCGCCTTCCATGAGCGGGCGAGGCTGAACGGCCTGGCGCGCGACGGCCGCTACGAGGGCGAGCCGGAGGCATCGGCGGCGGGGTAGCGCCGCCGCCTATAATCGGGCCAGGCGCAGGGAGCACGACGGGAGGCTCGCGATGACGGCCACGGCGACGCGCGACAGGGAAGCCGACCGGCTTTTCGCCCGGCTGAGCGAGAGCATCCTCGGGCGCGACCAGCAGGCGACGCGGCAAACGCTGCTCGACTTGCTGGCGGCAGACCGCGACCCCGTCGAGATCCTGAGCGAGACCGTGCGCACGCACGGTCCCTACACGAACGTTCCGTATCACCAGCGCGTCGACGGCGGGGTCATGCGGTTCGTGAACAACGACCACTGCATGCTCAGCTCGCGCACGAGCCTGACCCTTCCCCGCTACCTCCCTCCCGAGCTGAAGCACCTGCCCATCGCGCAGACACTCTGGTACGTGCCCACCGGGCTCGACCCCTGGAACCAGCTCATCGGGCGGATGCCGGGGCACTACGGAAGGCGCACCTACAAGCCCGTGCCCGGCGTGGAGCCACCTCCACCCGAGCGGCACTGGGAGGACCAGGAGCCGCTGCACATCGAGGGCACCTTCGAGGAGCGACTGAACGAGTGGCTGACGCTGGTGGAGCGGGGCGAGGTGGTCCGCGCCTACCGCGTCTTCCTCGGGCTGTTCGAGGAGACGGAGCGGCGCAAGGAGCTGCTGGCGCAGCTCGTGTTCGCGGGGCTCATCGACGTGCAGGGACGGCTCCTCTACAACCGCTCCTACACGACCGGGCACAAGGCCTACCGCGCCCGCGCGACGATCGAGCTGGGACAGGCGATCGGCTGGGAGAACGCACACCATGTGCTCTACGCGGGCGTGCTCGACGTAGCCGTCGGGCCTCGCTGGCACTCCGAGTACGAGATGGCCTGTCAGGTTGAGCTCTACCGCCTGCGGGAGGAGCTTCCCTCCTCCTCCATCGACCCGACGCCCGGGGCGAGCCGCGACATGGAGCTGTTCGCGAACGACGCGCCGCTCTCGGAGCCGGAGGCGGAGGGGCTGATCCGGGCGCTCACCACGATGCCGGAGCCCGACTACATCGAGCACCTCGTGGCGCTGCTGCTGGCAGGCCGGAGCCCGCAGCACCTCATCGACACGATCCAGGTGGCGGCGGCGAACGTGCTGCTCGAGACGGTGGTGCCGGACGAGTTCTCGATGCCCCAGCACGCCTACGAGTACACGAACACCGTGCGCTGGTTCTACGACCACTTCGAGCACCCGCACCGGACGAAGCTGCTGTTCGTGGCGGGCTCGTTCGTGAACCAGGCTGCTCGCTGGATCGCGAACCTGAAGGGGCACGGCCGCCCGCTCGTTGCGCCGCCGCAGGGGCACGAGTCGCTCTCCGGCGACCAGTTGCTGGCGCGGCTGGACGACGCCCTGATGGCGCTGAACAAGGAGGAGAGCGTCGCCTGGACGCAGGCGTACCTCGACAACGGCTTCGGGCGCTCTCCGCTGGTGCAGACGCTGACGACGGCGGCGGTCAAGCAC
>DAOUID010000284.1:0-4495 GCA_034428315.1 Dehalococcoidia bacterium | reverse complement strand
AGACCCAGAGGCTGGACCAGCGGCCCGCATCGACGGTGCGGGCGACGGCGGTGATGTCCTGCCAGCTGGTGGAGTTGTTGTGGAGCTGGGCGCCGATCTGCATATCGCCCTCCCGTGAAGTGGGGCGAGTCTACAGGGGGGCCGAGGGGCGTATGCTCGCGACCATCACGAGGCGGCCCCGGGCCTGCCGCGGTCCGCCGCCAGGAGGACCGCCATGGGCGTCTCCCACACCGTTTTCCTCAGCTTCAAGGAGGGCGCCGACGAGGCCCTCATCCAGGAGTTCTGGGACAAGCTCGACGAGTTTCCCTCGAAGAAGCCGGGGCTGCGCCGCTGGATCTCGGGGAAGCCGGGGAACTACTACCCGATCTCGAGCGACGCCTACGACCTCGCCTTCTCGGTGGAGGTGGACTCGCCGGCGGCGATGGTCGACTACGCGAAGCACCCGTTCCACATGGACGCGGCCGCGCTGATGGGGCCGATCGTCGAGGACGTGCTGGTGGTGGACTTCGAGTTCACCGCCGTCCAGCAGAGCGCGGTGGCCTACAAGGCGCCGCGCGAGGGCGACGACAACGTCGCGATCGCGCATGTGACCTGCCTGGCCTTCAAGGACGACGCGAGCGAGGAGGACATCGAGGCGTTCACGCTGGCGCTCGACCGCTTCCCGCGGCAGAAGCCGTTCATCCGGCGCTGGATCCTGGGGATACCGGGGCCGTACTACGGCTCGGCAACAGACCGGTTCGACCTGGTCTTCATCGCCGAGGTGGACTCGATCGAGGCGATGGAGGAGTACGCGCGGCACCCGTACCACACGGAGGTGGTGGGGCCGATGCTGGGTCCGATCATGAAGGACGTGCTGGTGGTCGACTACGCCTACTCGCGGGTGATCGAGAGCGCCGTCGACTACGCGCAGATCATCCCCTACCGGTAGGGGCCGGCTCAGGGGTAGCGATACTCGCGGAGGGGCCGCCACATCCGCCAGATGAGGAGGGTGGCGCCGAAGGCGAGGAAGGCGCCGAGCGTCATGGTGGCGGCCTCGCCGATCCATTCGGACCAGAGGCCGACCCAGAGCGTTCCGACGTTGTTGGCGGTGACGGCCGCGAGCACGAGGAAGGCGGTGGCGCGCCCGCGCATGTGGTCGGGCGTGGTGAGCTGCACGGTGGTCTGGCGGACGGCCACAGTGACGGCGTCGGCCAGGCCGAGGAGGGCGATGGTGATGGCGCCCGCCCAGAGGACAGTCACGTTCGAGAACACGAGGAGGACGACGGCGTAGGCGAGGGAGGCGTAGATGACGAGCATCCCCTTGGAGCGGTAGCCGGCGAAGAAGAGCGCGCCGAATGACCCGGCCACCGCGCCGGCGCTGTTCGCGGAGCCGAGGACGCCCACGGCTCCCGCCCCGCCCTTGAACAGGCCCTTCGCGATCACGGGCAGGATCTCGCGGTAGAAGGAGACGACGGTGATGCCGATATCGAGGAGGAAGAGGCCGGGGAGGATGGGGTGGCGGATGACGAAGAGGAAGCCCTCCCAGACGCGGCGCACGGTCGAGCCCTCGGCCCGCTGCTCGACCTGGCCCCGGGCGTGGATGAAGAGCGGCAGGAGGGCGGCGGGGGCGGTGGTCCCGGCGGCCACGAAGAAGGCGGCGGTGAGGCCAAACCACTCGGCGACGCCGGCAAAGAGGAGGGGGGCGAGGATGGAGCCGGCGTTCATGGTGGCGGTCTCGCCGGTGATGGCGAGCATGAGGTGGCGCCGGGGAACGACGGCGGGTGTGAGCGCGGCGGCGGCCGGCTGCGAGATGACCTGGGTGGCGGCCGTAATCCCGATGGCGACGTAGACCTGCCAGACAGTGAGGAGGTCCGCGGCCGCGAGGAGTCCGAGGGCGAGGAGCACGACGAAGGTGACGGTGTGGGCGACCGCCACGAGGTGCTTACGGTTCATGTAGTCGGCGAGGGCGCCTCCCCAGAGGAGGGCGGGGATCTGGACGACGAGCTGGACGCCGCCGATGAACCCGAGGAGCGCGGCGGAGTCGGTCTCCTCGAAGAGCCACTGGGCGGTTACGAGGATGCGCATCCAGCGGGAGACGACGGTGGCGAGGCCGGTCGCCCAGAGGTAGCGGTAGTCGCGGAAGGTGAAGGCGGCCCAGGGCCGCAGGCTCTGCGGCCCTTCGTCCTCGATCTCGACCTGGTCGGTGGATCCCTGGTTCGTGATCAGCCGGCCTCGACTTCGGCGCCCTCATCGAGGAGGCGGAGGATGGTGGTGGCGACCTCGCGCGCGTCCTCGGGGGTGAGCTCGACGGCGACGCGGGCGCCGGTCCCCAGCGCCTCGTTCACGAAGTCGAGGTTGAGGGCGTGCTCGCGCTGGAGGTGGAAGGGGTGGTCGTAGGAGACGTAGGTCTGGGCGATGGGGAACCAGCGGTCGCTGGACTTGCCGCTGCCGGCGATCTGGACCTTCTCCGCGATCATGGTGCACATGGCGTTCCCTCCCTAGCCCAGGGTCCGGTCGAGGAAGTCCCAGATCTTCTGCCAGCCGTCGACGGCGGCCTCGGCGGCGTAGGCCTGGGGGTAGTTGTAGTAGAAGAACCCGTGCCCGGCGTCCGGGTACATGTGGAACTCGTACTCCTTGCCCTCGCGCTGGAGGGCCGTCTCGTGCTCGGCGACCTGCTCGGGGGTGGGGCTGAAGTCGTTCTCGCCGAAGAGACCGAGGAGAGGGGCAGCCAGGTCCGCGGTGTAGTCGATGGGGGCGACGGGCTGGCGCTCGGAGAGGTTCTCGGGGGGCATGACGACGTTGCCGCCCCAGCAATCGACGACGGCGTCGACGCCCTCGCTCGAACGGCAGCCGACGAGGAAGGAGTGGCGCCCGCCGGAGCAGGTACCCATGACGCCCACCTTGCCGGTCACGTAGGGGAGGGAGCGGAGGTAGGCGATGCAGCCGTCGGCATCGCCGACGACGCGGTCGTCGGGGGCGCCGCCCTCGGCGCGGACCTTCGCGGCGACGTCCTCGGGCTCGCCGCTGCCGTCGCGGAAGTAGAGGTCGGGGCAGATGGTGACGTAGCCGTGGTGGGCGTAGCGGCGGGCGGTTTCCCTGTACCACTCGTCCCAGCCGGGGATGTGGTGGAGGAGGAGCATGGCGGGGAAGGGTCCCTCCCCGAGGGGGCGGGCGAGGTAGGCGTAGATGGAGTCGCCGCCGTCGCCCTGGACGGTGATGGTTTCGGCAATCATGCCTTCGTAGGCGCGTGTGTCGGTCATGGGGAGCCTCCTGCGATGGTGGGGGAATCCTACGGGGCGAGGGCAGGGGTCGGGGAGGGCGAGGGGGAGGCGGTATGGGGTAGGCTGCACGGGCCAGCGAGGAGGACGACATGGGAGCACCGACGGTTGAGGATTACACCGCCCTGCGACAGGTGGCGGAGCGCTACGTGGACGCGGTCAACCGCTTCGACCCGGAGGCGTGGGGCTCGACGTGGGCGCCCGACGGGACGTGGATCACGCGAACGGCGCGGGAGGGGCGCGACGAGATCGTGGCCGACTGGACGCGGATCATGGCGAGCATCCCAAACGTGTACATGCACGTCTACTCGGGCGTGATCGACGACGTGACGGGCGACACGGCCACGGGGCGCTGGTACATGGGGGAGTTCCTGAACCGTGAGGCGGGGCGGACGATGAACTCGCTCTGCTACTTCGATACGTACACGCGCATCGACGGGCAGTGGTACATCCAGACGCGGCGGCTGGAGGCGCTCTACCGGGGGCCGGCGGACCTGAGCGGGGAGTGGGGCAAGCTCTCGGTGTAAGGCGGCGGGGGCCACTCCCCCTCGCCTAGAATCGATCCATGGCCGACGGCGACCAGCCCAGGGAACTCCGGCCGAGGGAGGGCGCGGGCGCGACCTCGCGGCTGCTCGAGGAGCTGCTGGCCGAGGGCAGGCCGGTGGCCGAGATCGCGGTGCGGCTGGGGATCAGCATTCCCGATGCACACGCGCGGATCGGGCTGACCCGGGGTGGGGAGACGGGCGGGGTGGAGCCAGCCGAGCCCGGGGGCCTGCCGCCGAGCATCGCGCGGGCGGCCGCTCCCGGAGCGGGGGGGTCGCGGGCCCGGGCGAGCAGGGGACTACCGGGCGGGGGGACGGCCCCGAGGCAGGCGCCTCCGCCAGAGCCGCGTCGGGGGCTCTCGAGGCGGGCATTCCTGGCGCTTGCCAGCGCCGGCGTCGCGGGACTGGCGGCGGGGGGCGCGTTCCTCGCGACGCGGGGCTCGGAAGAGGTGGACAGCGTGGCCCGTCCCGCACGACCAGTACCCGTGCCGCCAACGCTCACGCCGGTGCCGCCGCCGCTCGCGGCGCTGCGACCGGCGACGGGCGTGTTCCGGGAGATTGCGCTCGAACCGGGCCAGCCGCTCACGGAGGAGCACGGCATCTTTTTCATGCAGGCGCGCGGAGCGGGAGCGGGGAGCATCCGGGGCTGGCAGCAGGCGGAGCCCGGCAGCGACGCTCCCGCCTACCGCACAAGCA
>DAOUID010000283.1:0-2763 GCA_034428315.1 Dehalococcoidia bacterium | reverse complement strand
GCGACGTCCTCTCCCGGCCCGTAGACGCCGAAGACGCCACAGGCCTCGCGCGGATGGTCGCCGGCGTCGCTCAAAGGCCCGTCCCGCCCTTCGCACATGGCTTCGCGCCCTGCGCCCTCAGTATAGCGGGGGCTCCCGCTGGGGCTACGCGACGTGCGTTGCCTGCGGCGGGGCCGGCTGGCCCGTTGTGCCAGGGAAACGGAAAATTCCGCGGCAATGAAAGTCATGTCCGGCCTATGGTTGGTTGTGATGGTCGTCACGCTCTTCGCAGCGCTACTCACCACCTCAGCAGCCGCCCAGGATGCGCAGTCCAGCGCCGAAGTACGCATCACCGCGCAACGTGTCGCGGACGGACGCACCGAGTTCGCCCTGCAGCAGCGGCAGACGGACGGACGGTGGGGCGAGCGGCTGCTTCCCTCAAAGCGCTTCTTCCCCGCGAGTGTCGCCACTGGACGCTGGCTGGTCAGCACGCCGCTGACGGTTGAGGCACAGGGGGACAGCATGGCCACCTCCGCTCCGACCCCCCTGCTGGAGGTCCGCATCACCGCGCAGCGTGTCGCGGACGGACGGACCGAGTTCGCCCTGCAGCAGAAAGACCCCGATGGACAGTGGAGCGAGCGGCTGCTTCCCTCGAGGCGCTTCTTCCCCGCCAGCGTCGCTACCGGGCGTTGGCTTGTCAGCACGCCGTTGACGATCAACGCGCGGGATGCTGGCGACACTGCCACTAGCTGCGTTCTCTCCAGGCACATAGGCCGTGTGGCTGCAGCGACCTTTCAGGTGAGGACTGCTGACGGCATTGGCACTGCCTTCTACATCGGCGATGGCGAGTGGATCACGAACCATCATGTGGTTGGCGACAATTCGGTCGTTCTGTTGAGGCACGGACAGGTTCAGATGTGGGCGCAGGTGATCGGGGCCCTTCCCTCCTACGACCTTGCCATGTTGCAGACGCACCCAACTGAAGCCATTGCCCCGCTGGAGTTCGCTCTGGCGAGACCGCCGCTCGCATCGGCGGTAACCGTTGTTGGCTTCCCCGCCTACGTTCAAGACACGCCGTCGGTAGTACGCGGAGTCGTCTCCAAGCACGCTGCCCTCTCCCAGTTCGAAGGTATGGCAAGCGATGGCATGGCCCTTCAGACCGACGCCCCGGCGAATCCCGGCAACAGCGGCGGCCCAATCGTTGACGACTGTGGGGCGGTCGTAGCAGTCACCTTTTCCAGGTACGAATACACTGTCGGCGGGCGGCCGATTCAGGGAATCGGCTTCGGCATCGCTGCCGAAACAGCCGTCGCCCAGCTCGCGAGTCTTCGTACTCGCAAGGGCGATGCCGACAGTGCCATCGGCGAGATCAACAACCTGACGATCCGTGCGTTCTGTAGCAGAACACTCAACGAGAGGCCCACCTTCGATGAGTGCCAGGAGCGCTCCCAGGCGTTCGATGCGAGTCGGGGTAGTTGGGCTCTGTACGCCGATGACGTCGTCGAGTTTGCCGATGTCGTGTACCGCTTCAATGGCGAGGGCTACCTGCTCCAGGACGAAGTAATGCCTAGCCTCTTGGCCTTGGACGTCGGCTGTCACGAGCTCGAGATCGCCGAGGACGGCATCTCCACGCATTGGTCCGTGCCCTACGAGTTCTGCTTCGTTGAAGCCACACCTGCATCCGACTCCAACACCCTTGCCGCTCCGACGGGCCTGCGACTCCTCAAGGTCGACATCCCCCTCGCGCCTGACGACATCGACGTGAGCTGGAACCTGGTCTCGGACGCCGCCTGGTATGAGCTCTGGCACGCCACCCCTGGAACACAGTGGGCGCTGAAGGCCACTGTGAGCGGTACGAGCTACCGCGACACGGAACCCGGCTGGCTGGTCGCGGACTCCTATACCGTGAGGGCCTGCAATGCCTCCGGCTGCTCCGAGTTCAGCGCCGTCGCTACGCTGGACTGAGTCGGGCGGCCCTGGTCGAAGCTAGCTGGCCTCGAACGGATCGGTCGGCGGCTTGTCGTAGTCGACGTACGGCGGCCACAGCGACTCCAGCTCCTGCCGGATCGGATCCCCTTCCGGCAGGTAGCGGTGGAACTGCGGCTCCACGTCGCGACGCTGCCACCCGCCCTCGATCGTATCTTCCTTGATCTTGTCCTGGAGGAGCATCAACCCCGTCAGCAGCGACTCCGGCCGCGGCGGGCAGCCCGGCACGTACACATCCACCGGCAGCAGCACGTTCACGCCCGGCGTCACGCTGTAGGCGTACGCGAAGGGCCCGCCCATGGTGGCGCAGCCGCCCATCGCGATCGCCCACTTCGGCTCGGGCATCTGCAGCCACACGCGCCGCACCGCCGGCGCCATCTTCCAGGTCACCGTGCCCGGCACGATGAGCAGGTCCGCCTGCCGCGGCGAAGCCCGGAAGATCTCCGCCCCGAAGCGCGCGATGTCGTAGCGCGGCATCGCCGTCGCGATCATCTCCATCGCGCAGCACGCCAACCCGAACATCGCCGGCCACAGCGACGAGCGCCGCGCCCAGTTCAGCACCTGGTCCACGCTCGTCACGAGCACGGTCTGCTGCAGCTCCTCCTCCACGCCAGTGACGTCGTGAAGCGGCAGCGACTCGTAGACCTTGGTCGAGTGTTCTTCGGGCATCGCGCTCAGCCTACGGCGGCCCCGGGGCAGGCGCTAGCGCCGTCCCGAGTAGTACGCCCCGTCGTTGATCGGCTCGTCGATAAACAGATCGCCGTTCCGGATCTTCATGTTGTAGCCGCACTCCGGATT
>DAOUID010000282.1:0-4587 GCA_034428315.1 Dehalococcoidia bacterium | reverse complement strand
TCGCGATGCCGCTCGTGCTGCTGGACGAAGGACGCTGGTGGTTCGCGGGGGCGGGGCTCACGGGGGCGGGGATGAGCGTGCTGGTGTTCGTCGCCGGGCAACGGATCGTGGGGGACGGATCGGGCTACCGGGGGACGGGGGCCGCGTTCGCCCTGCTGGCGGGCGCTGCCCTGGTGGTGGCGTTCGCCCTCGGAAGGCAGGTCGAGATCGAGGGGGTGGGGACGACGGTGACGGCGTTCTACGGGGTGGCGATGGCGGCGGCGGGGGCGCTCGCGCTGGCTCCAACGACCATCGCGGTGCGCTGGTTCGGAGCGGGAGCGGCGAACGCGGTAACGCTGGCGGAACGCGCCCGGGCGGCCACGCCGCCCGACGAGGAGGATCCGGCGCCGCTGCCGCTGGGTCCGCTTGCGGCGACGTCGAAGCGGGCGAACGCGCCGGCGTGGTGCCACCCGATCGGCTGGACGGTGCTCGTGGGGGCGGTGGCGGTGGCGGCGCTGCTGCTGGCCGTGCGAGGAGAGCTGGGGAGAGTGGCGGCAAACGACGCGCCCCGGTTCGTGAACCTGGCGGCCGACCTCGGCGTGGTTCCGGACTCGGAGGCGTTGCAGGCACAGGCCGCGTTCGACGTGGCGGCCTACCTCGATCAGCTCGACCGTCAGGATGTCACCGGACCGGACCTTGCCCAGCTGATGCTGGCGGACGAAGAGGAAGCGAGGCGCTTGCTGACCCTCCGGAACGGGGACGAAGGGCTGGGCGCGGATGAGCGAGCGATCGCGGGGAGCCCGTGGCCATTCCCGGCGCTGCCGCCCCTGCGGATCGACGGACTGGTCGGCCTCGGGGTATTGGCGGGGCTGGTGGCGTTGCTGGGCGGGGTGGGACTGACGGCGGCGGGAGGCCGGTGGATGGCGGGGCGGACGCTCGGCGCGATGGTCGTGGCGGCGGGGGTTCCCCTGGGGGCGGCGCTCGCGGCGAGGGCGGTATCCGGCGGCAACGGGGGCTGGGAGGTTGCGGCGGGGGCGGCGCTGGGCGGGCTCGTCGCGGGGCTGGCGCTGGCGGCGCGGGACGGTGGAGGCGAGGGCGTGACGGGGAGGGCGGGCCTGGCGCTGGCGGTGTGGCTGGGGGCGTCGGGAGCGGTGGTCATGCCGGCGCTGGTGGCCGCGTAGCCATATCAGGGGCGAATATGGCCCTCTCCGGGTCGAATATCGGCGAATTTCGCGATTTATTTGTGATTTCCTTCCCAAAGTCCTTGACAGGCCGATCTCGGGACTGCTAGCTTCGAGGGGCTCCGCAAGGAGCGTGCGCTCGGTGAAAACCGAAACCTGCAGAGTGCGCCACCATGGCGCAGCGGGGGAACCACCAACAGGGGTGAATGGGACCTCTCCAGTCCCTAGGGCAACCTTCCGCCCGAACCCGTCAGCTAACCCCGTATGCACTAGGAAGGCCTGGCGAGCAGGCTGCTCGCTTCGAGGCCGAGATGTTCTTGCCTCACGGAACCCAGGAGAAGTTCCCCATGCCTGCCTTGCAAGAGGCCCCGCCCAAGACGTGCCCGAAGTGCAGCGGCTCCATCATCGTGGAGCGCGACTGGCACGGCACCTACGGCAGCTGCATCATGTGCGGCTACGTGCACGAGGTGCTGACGCGGCCGCCGATCGATCTGGCTGCCGAGGAAGCGGCTCTGCCGCAGCGCCAGCGCCGGCGCCAGCCGTCGCACGGCAAGCTGCGCCTGTAATCGCTCGCCACGCGTTCGGGACCTGAAACCCCCGCCCTGTGCGGGGGTTTCTCATGCCCGTCGCCGGCGTGGACCGGGACGGGCATTTCCGTGCCTCGGGGTGGGCGGAACGGGATCGTCGCGACGGATTCCCCTATCCTCAGGGTCACAGCGGCATGACCGACGAAGAAGACACCGGACTGGAGGGGGCGCGCGCGGAGGCGGCGCGTCGGGGCGTGGGCGGCTACGGCCGCCACGTGTTCATCTGCACGGGTCCGGACTGCGTCGCGCCGGAAGATGGCATGGCCGCCTGGACGCGGCTGAAGAGCGGGGTGGGCGAGCTGAACAAGCGAGAAGGGGCAACGCCCATCTACCGGACGAAGGTGGGGTGCCTGCGCATCTGCGAGAGCGGGCCGACGGCGGTGGTCTACCCGGAGGGGCGGTGGTACGGGGGGATGCAGCGGGAGGCGCTCGACCGCGTGATCGCGGAGGACCTGGGGGAGGGGCGGCCGGTGGAGGAGTACCTGATCGGGGAGAACCCGCTGCCGGCCAGTGACTAGTGGTTGGTGGCTAGCGGCTAGTTGACGCCCCGCTCGTAGCCCTCCCACCAGGGGGCGCGCAGGTTGGTCTTGAGGATCTTGCCCGCGCCCGACTTGGGGAGGGGCGTGTCGTGGAACTCCACGCTCTTGGGGCACTTGTAGCCGGCGATGAGCGCGTGGCAGTGCTCGACGAGTTCGGTTTCGGTGGCGGTGGCGCCCTCGCGCAGGACGACGGCGGCGTGGACGGCCTCGCCCCAGCGCTCGTCGGGGATGCCAAAGACGGCGGCTTCGAGGACGGCGGCGTGCTGGTAGAGGGCGCCCTCGGTCTCGGTGGTGTACACGTTCTCGCCGCCGGACACGATCATGTCCTTGGAGCGGTCGACGATGTAGATGAAGCCCTGCTCATCGATGCGGGCGACATCGCCGGTGTGCATCCAGCCGTCGCGGAGGACGGCGGCGGTCTCCTCGGCGCGGTTCCAGTAACCGAGCATGACGTTGGGGCCGCGGGCGACGATCTCGCCGGTGCCGCCGGGCGGGACGGGCACGTCGTTCTCGTCGACGACGCGGACGGCGACGCCCTGGACCTGGCGTCCGCAGGAGGCGAGGCGCTCAATGCCCTCGGGGGTGTCGTAGTCGAGCCACTCGATGCGCTGGGCGGTGAGGAGGGGGGCGGTCTCGGTCATGCCGTAGGCCTGGGCGAGGATGGGGCCGAAGATCTCCCTGGCGGCGAGGATGCGGTCGGTGGGCATGGGGGAAGCGCCGAAGAGGAGGGCGCGCAGGGAGGAGAGGTCGTAGTCGCGGACCGTGGGGTGGTTCACGACGAAGTTGATCATGGTGGGGACGAGGATGGTCGCGGTCACGCGCGCGTCGCGGACGACCTGGAGGAAGGCCTCCGGCGCGAACGCGGGGAGGAAGGCGTGCGCGCCGCCCGCGGCCGTGACGGAGTAGCAGGCCCAGGCGTCGGCGAGGTGGAACATGGGGGCGGCGTGGAGCCAGACGTCTGGCTCCTCGAAGGCGAAGGTCATCTGGATGTGCTGGGCGTTGGCGACGACGTTGCGCTGGGAGAGCATGACGCCCTTGGGGAGGCCGGTGGTGCCGCCGGTGTAGCAGAGGTTGATCATGTCGTCCTCGCCCCAGTCGCGGGCGGCGGCGGGGAGGGGGGCGTTCCCGGCAACGAGGTCCTCGTAGGCGTGCATGCCGTCGGGGGCCTCGTCGGCGAGCAGGACGACGTGCTCGAGCTTCGGCAGGCGGTCGCGGAAGGACTCGAACAGCTCGACGAACTCGGGGCCGAGGAGGAGGAGGCGCAGCTCGCCATCGTTGATGATGAACTCGAGCTCGGGGCCGGAAAGGCGGATGTTCAGGGGGGCGAGGGGCGTGCCCGCGTAGTGGGCGGCGAAGTAGGTCTCGAAGTAGCGGTGGGAGTTGGTGGCGAGGATGCCGATGTGCTGGCCGGGCTCGACGCCAAGGGAGAGGACGCCCGCCGCCAGCGAGCGGATGCGGTCACTGGTCTCGGCGTAGGTGCGGCGCACGTCGCCGTCGAGGACGGCGGGGCGGTCGCCGTAGAGGAGGACGCTGCGTTCGAGGATATCGCCGACGAGCCACTGGCCCATGTCAGGCGACCTCGAACAGACCCGCGGCGCCCATGCCGCCTCCGACGCACATCGTGATGACGGCGTAGCGGGCGCCGCGGCGCTTCCCTTCGAGGAGGGCGTGGCCGACCATGCGCGTGCCGCTCATGCCGTAGGGGTGGCCGATGGAGATGGCGCCGCCGTTGACGTTGAGGGTCTCGTTGGGGATGCCGAGCTGGTCGCGGCAGTAGACGACCTGGCAGGCGAAGGCCTCGTTCAGCTCCCAGAGGTCGATGTCGTCCATGGTGAGGCCGGTGCGCTCGAGCAGCCTGGGCACGGCGTAGATGGGCCCGATGCCCATCTCGTCGGGCTCACAGCCGGCGACGGCCATGCCCCGGTAGTAGCCGAGGGGCTGGAGGCCGCGCTTCTCGGCGGCAGAGGCCTCCATGAGGGCACAGGCGGCGAAGCCGTCGGAGAGCTGGCTGGCGTTGCCGGCGGTGATGAAACCGTCCTCACCCATGACGGGCGGGAGCTTGGCGAGCCCCTCGGCGTTGGTGGAGGGGCGGTTGCACTCGTCCATGTCGATGACGACGTCCTCGCGGCTCGTCTCGCCGGTCTCGCGGTCGACGACGACCTTGCTGACGTTGCTGGTGATGATCTCGTCGGCGAAGAGGCCGGCGTCCTGGGCGGCGGCGGTGCGGCGCTGGCTCTGGAGGGAGTACTCGTCCTGGGCCTCGCGGGAGATGTTGTAGCGCTTCGAGACGACCTCGGCGGT
>DAOUID010000281.1:0-4814 GCA_034428315.1 Dehalococcoidia bacterium | reverse complement strand
GCCATCAACGCCGGCGGCAGGAGCGCCGCCGCCACGGTGGACGTGGACATTCCCGCAGCCGAAAGCGCACCGGCGGCCCCCACAGGCTTCACGGCCACGCGGTCGGGCCTCACCGTCAACCTGGCCTGGGACCAGGTGGACGGCGCCACGAGCTACAACGTGCTGCGCCAGGGACCGGATCAGACGGAGCACTCCCAGCACGCAACGGTGACGACAAACTCCCACTCGGATACGCCGCCGAGCTCCGGCGCCTACTCCTACCAGGTCCAGGCCGTGGACGACGAGGGGGCAGGCAGTCTCACCGACGCGGTGTCGGTGGACATACCGGCGCCGCCGGACTCGCCCACCAACCTGCAGGCCGCGGCCACGAGTTCGTCGGTGACTATCAGCTGGACCGCCCCGTCGCAGACGCTCCTCACGTACCTGGTGAGCCGCAAGGTGCGGGACGCCGACCTGCCGGAGGAGTTCGCGCTCCTCGGCGCGGCCGCGGGCGACGCGACCGCCTACACCGACACGACGGCGGAGGCTGACACGGCCTATGCCTACCAGCTGGTGGCGGTGGGCACGGAGCTTGAGAGCGACCCTGTCGAGGTTGAGGTGGACACGCCGGCGGCAAGTCCGCTGGCCGGCTTCACCCTCATCGATGCCTCGGACCAGGCCGTCCTCGCCAGCCTGACCGACGGCGGCAGCGTCGCACTGGCCGACCCGTCGGGCGGCAGCTACGGCGTCCGCGCCAACCTGGCCGACGGCCGGACGGTGGGCAGCGTCAAGTTCGAGCTTTCGGGGGCCAGGACCGTCACCAGGACCGAGAGCGCGGCCCCCTACTCGCTGTACGGCGACTCCTACCAGGGCGACGCATCGGACCTGTACGGCCAGGCGATGCCTGCCGGCAGCTACACCCTGACCGCGACTGCCTACTCGGAGGGGTCAGCAGGCGGCGACGAGCTGGGGTCGCTGACGGTCTCCTTCACCGTGACCGCCGACGACCCGGACTCGAACCGTGACGGCGCGGTGTCGTTGGGCGACCAGTCGCCGGACCGGGGCCGCCAGTTCTTCTACGCCAAGTCCCTGGACCGGGCCAACGGCGACGCCGTCGACTACTACACCTTCACCACGGACGGCCGCTACACCCTGGGTCTCGGCGCCCGCGATCAGACCATCGAGTTGAAGGTCACGCTGGAGGACGCCGACGGCAACGTGGTGGGCACAGCCGCTCCGCCGGCGGACCCGAACAAGGACCAGGTCTACATCGAGTGGCTGAAGGTCACCATCGACGCCGGTACCTACTACATCCGGGTGGAGGCCCTGGATGACGGGGCGACGGACTACTACATCCGCTTCGGATTGGAGACGCCCTAGCGGAAGGGCGCGGTCGTGAAGCGCGTTGCCCTTCCCGGGGTGGCCTGGCCGTGGTTGAACGGCGCCCGGTTCCCGCTCCACGCGGCCCCTCCCGCTATACTGCGCCGACCCGTGGCGGGGACGTGCGGATAAGGCCGTCTCCGCCCTTCCTGGCGAGGTGAAGGATGAGCAGCGAACCGTATTTCCAGGGCCACATAGGGCGCTACACGAGCGAGTCGACCCCATGGTGGCCCGATCCCCCGAAGCCGGCCCCGGGAAGCCCCAACGTCGTCTTCGTCATGCTCGACGACGTCGGCTTCGGCCACCTCGGGTGCTACGGCTCGTCCATCGACACCCCCAACATGGATCGCCTCGCGGCCAACGGAATCCGCTACCGCAACTTCCACACCACCACCATCTGCTCCCCCTCCCGCGCCTGCCTGCTCACGGGACGGAACCACCACTCCGTGGGGATGCGCACCATCTCCAACTACGACACGGGGTTCCCCAGCGCCCGCGGCGCGATCTCTCCCAGCGCCGCCACGATCGCGCAGATGCTCCAGCAGACGGGCTACAACACGGCCGCCTTCGGCAAGTGGCACCTCGCACCCATGGCCGATGGTTCCGCCGTCGGGCCCTTCCACGGATGGCCCCTCGGCAAGGGCTTCGAGCGCTACTATGGCTTCCTCGACGCGCTCACCGACCAGTTTGCCCCCGAGCTCATTCTCGACAACCGCCACATCCCCTCACCGTTGGACCCGAGCTACCACCTGAGCGAGGCCATCGTCGACGAGGCCATCGAGTTCGTTCGCGATCAGACTTCGCTCTCGACCAGCCCCTTCTTCCTCTACGTCGCCTTTGGCGCCTGCCACTCCCCCCACCAGGCCCCACAGGAATACCTCGACAAGTACCGCGGCAAGTTCGACCAGGGCTGGGACGCCACGCGCGAGGCCTGGTTCCAGCGCCAGCTGGAGCTTGGCATCGTCCCCGAGGGAACGCAGCTCGCCCCTCGCAACAACGGCGTTCCCGCCTGGGACGAGCTTTCTGAGGACGAGAAGGCCGTGCGCGCCCGTCTGCAGGAAGCGTTCGCCGCCATGCTCGACCACATGGACCACCAGATCGGACGCCTCGCCGACTACCTGGAGGAGACCGGCGAGCTCGATAACACCCTCTTCGTGGTCGTCTCCGACAACGGTGCAAGCCAGGAGGGCGGCCCTCTCGGGGTCGTCAACGAGGGCCGCTTCTATAACCAGGTCCCGGCGAGCGAGGAGTACAACCAGGCCAACATCGACGAGATCGGCGGCCCTGCCTCCCACACCAACTACCCCTGGGGCTGGGCGCAGGTGGGGAACACCCCGCTCAAGCGGTACAAGCAGAACACCCACGGCGGCGGCATTCGCGACCCGCTCATCATCCACTGGCCCGATCGCATCAAGGACGCCGGCGCGATCCGCCCGCAGTTCCACCACATCTCGGACATCGTACCCACCGTCCTCGAGGTGCTGGGCATGGAAGCGCCCGAGACCTACCAGGGCGTTCCCCAGCTCCCCGTCCACGGCACGAGCATGCTCTACACGTTCGACTCCGGCGAGGAGCCCACGCGCAAGCGCAACCAGCACTTCGAGATGTTCGGCCACCGGGGCATCTGGCACGATGGCTGGAAGGCGGTCACCTTCCACGCGCCGGGGAGTTCCTTCGAGGACGACCAGTGGGAGCTGTACCACCTCGACGAGGACTTCTCCGAGTGCAACGACCTCGCCGAGTCGGAGCCCGAGAAGCTCCAGGAGATGATCGAGCACTGGTGGATCGAGGCGGCCAAATACGACGTGCTGCCGCTCGAGGACGGGCTCCGTGGAGCCCGCGGGACGCCGCCCAAGAAGGGCTCGCCCCAGGACCGCACGAGCTTCGTCTACCGCCAGGGCATGGCCCATACGCCCACCAACGCCGCCGCCGACGTCCGCAACCGCGACTACACCATCACCGTGGAGCTGGCGCGGGAGAGCGAGGCGGAGGAGGGCGTCCTCATCGCTCATGGCGGGATCACCGGCGGGTACTCCCTCTTCATCAAGGACAACCGCCTCGTGCACGAGTACAGCTACGTCGGCGAGCGCTACCGCATCGTCTCCGATACGCCCGTACCCGTCGGCGCGTCCGTCGTAACGTTCGAGTTCACCAAGACGGACGAGTTGGCGGGCACGGCCATCCTCACCATCAACGGCCGCCAGGTCGGGAGCGGGAGTCTTCCCGCTACGCTCGGCGGCATGTTCGCCATCGAGGGGCTCGATGTCGGGCAGGACCTCTACACGGCCGTCAGCGAGGACTACGAGGTGCCCTTCGCCTTCTCTGGCGCGATCGCCGAGGTGCGCCTCGAGTTGGGGTCGAACCAGGTGCTCGACCGGGAGGCCGAGCTGCGCGGCCGCATCATCGCCGAGTAGCGGGGCGCCCTACAGGTCGCGCACGCAGCGGAAGCCGGAGTTCGCCGTCGAGGAGTCGGGCGTGTTGCCCGTCCGCGCCGCCGCCCGGTAGCGGTTGCAGTACGAAACGTGGCAGAGGAACGACCCGCCTCGCTGGACGCGATGTGTGCCCCCCGGCGGCCCCGTGGGGTTGTCGCGCGTGGCCTCCGCCTCGTCCCGGTGGTAGTCCGGGCTGAACCAGTCCGCCGTCCACTCCCAGACGTTCCCGGATGTGTTGTAGAGCCCGTAGCCGTTCGGCTCGAAGCTGTCGGCCGGGGCCGTGCCGGTGAAGCCGTCGGCGCCGGTGTCGAAGTCCGGGAACGTCCCCTGCCAGATGTTGCACCGGTGCTCGCCCTCCGGCTCGAGCTCGTCGCCCCAGGGGTAGGTCGCCTGCTCTAGGCCGCCCCGTGCCGCGTACTCCCACTCCGCCTCCGTCGGCAGTCGCGCCCCTGCCCACTCGCAGTACGCCTGCGCGTCGTTCCAGGAGACATGCACCACCGGGTGCTCCTCCCGCCCGCGGAGGTCGCGGCCGGGTCCCTCCGGCAGGTCCCACCGAGCCCCCGGCACGGCGATCCACCAGGGCGCCTGCACCACCGCGTTCGTCTTCTCCAGCCGCCGCGCCATCTGTCGCGAAAGGTGCCGCCGGAACACGAACGACCAGCCGAACCGCTCCGCTTCCGTCTCGTAGCCGGTCGCCTCGATGAACGCCGCGAACCGCGCGTTCGTCACCGCGTGGGCGTCGATGGCGAACGGCCTGAGCGCGACTTCCCGAACCGGCCCCTCGCCGTCGTGGTCGGGCCCCCCGTTGGGGGGAGCGCCCATCAGGAACGTGCCCCCCGGCAACTCGATTGGCTCGCCGGAAGCGCCGTTCGATGCACCCGCGTACTCCCGCAAGGGGGCGGGATCCGCTCGCCGAGGCTCTGCCGGCTCCGAGTCGGACCGTGAGGGCGCCCACGACGTGGCGCTGGGCGTGCAGCAGGCGTCTCCCGGCTCGTGCGTCACCCAGCCCTCCGCCGGCATACC
>DAOUID010000280.1:0-6038 GCA_034428315.1 Dehalococcoidia bacterium | reverse complement strand
ACTGATCGTATCGAAGGAGCGGGTTGTAGGGATGATGACGGTGGTGGGGCGTACGGGAGTGTGCGGTTTCAGGAGCAGAGCCCGGGAACAGAGGCCTTTCGGGCGCGCCAGCAGCGACGGACAGTGCGCGGGGTGTCGTGCGGTGGGGTGTGCGGGTTCGTGGGGTCTGGCATGGGTGTTGGCGAACCCGCCGGAGATGCGAACGGTATTCCGCACCGAAGCAGGAGGCTAGCCGAACGGCTGTTACTTGCCGCCCGCTGGTTCGGGGGCGGCCTCGCCCAGGTCGCCGCGGCGCCGGCGGATGGCAGCCTCGTCCTCTCCGAGGGAGGCGTCCTGCTCCTGCTCGTAGGTCATCTTGTAGAGCCGCGCGTAGACGCCGTCCTTCGCAAGCAGCTCGTCGTGCGTGCCGATCTCGACCATGCGGCCGTTCTCAAGGACGACGATGCGGCTCGCCTCGCGGATGGTGGAGAGCCGGTGGGCGATGACGAAGGAGGTCCGGTTCTGGAGGAGGTTGCGCAGGGCGCGTTGGATGATGACCTCGGTCTGCGTATCCACGTAGGCGGTGGCCTCGTCCAGGATGAGGATGCGGGGCGCGGCGAGCACGGCGCGGGCGAAGCTGAGGAGCTGGCGCTGGCCGACGGAGATGTTCTGGCCGCGCTGGTGCAACTCGTGGTGGTAGGCCCCCGGCAGGCGCGAGATGAAGTCGTGCGCCCCTACCGCCTTCGAGGCTGCCTCGATCTCCTCGTCGGTAGCGCCGGGCTTTCCGTACTCGATGTTCTCGCGGATGGTGCCGCTGAAGAGGTAGGGCGTCTGCAGGACGACGCCCATGAACTGCGTGAGGGAGCGCCGCTTGATGTCGCGCACGTCGTGCCCGTCGATTTTGATGGCGCCGTCGGAGACGTCGTAGCCGCGGCTGATGAGGGTGGTGACGGTGGTCTTGCCCGAGCCCGTGTGCCCGACGAGCGCGATCGTCTCGCCCGCCTCGACGTGCAGGTCGAAGTCCTGGAGGACGGGCACCCCTTCGACGTAGTGGAACTGGACGTTCTCGAAGTCGACGTGGCCCTCGACGTCGTCGAGCTCGAGGGCATCGTCGCGGTCGCGGATGCGGGGGACGGTCTCGAGGACCTCGAAGATGCGCTGGCCGCCAGCCATGGCGCGCTGCAGCATCGTGTACTGCATCACCAGGTCCCGGATGGGCTCGAAGAAACGGAGGATGAGGAGGATGAACAGGACGATGGCCCCGACGATCGTCGCGGCGTCGCCGCTGGGGAGGGATCCGGAGCCGAGGGCGCGCAGGCCGGCGGCGATGAGGACGGCCGCCGTGGAGATGGCGATGCACAGCTCGATGAGGGGCACGACCACCGCAGTCAGCGTGCCCGCCCAGATGTTGGCGTTGCGGTTCTGCTGGTTCATCACGTCGAACCGCTTGGCGTTTTCCTCCTCGCGGTTGAGGGACTGCACGGTGCGAACGCCGGCGAGGCTCTCGCCAAGGTTCCCGTACAGCTCGCTGATGCGGATGCGGACGTTGATGAAGGCCTCGCGCGCGTAGCGGGCCCAGATGGTCAGCACGAAGATGAGGGGCGGCACCACCGCGAGGGTGTAGAAGGCCAGCTCCCAGTCCGCGTTGAAGAGCAGCGTGACGGCGATGGCGATGCCGACGATGTCGGCGGCGAAGGTGAGGGAACCGGTGCTGAGGAGCTCCTGCATGACCGTCACGTCGCTGGTGAGGCGGGAGATCATGCGGCCGACCTCCATCTCGTCGTAGAACGAGAGGGAGAGCCCCTGCATGTGCTCGTACATCTCCGAGCGCAGCTCGAAGAGCATCTGCGTGCCGACGCGCGCCATGATGAGCTGCTGGACCATTCCGGCGAGCCAGCCCGCAACGCCCAGCACGGCGAGGGTGCCCGCCCACACGGGGATGCGTCCGGCGTTGCCCGTGAGGGCGTCCTCGGTGGCCTTGGCGATGAAGAACGCGGGCACGTAGATCGAGACGGAGACGAGGAGCATGCAGGCGAAGGCGAGGAGCAGGGCCCGGCGCCGGTGCCGCAGGTGGGGGATCATCTTGCGGACGACTTCGGCGTCGTAGGGTTTCCCGAGATACTCTTCGTCCCAGCCGTCGTTCCCGCGGTTGCCGCCGCGCATCATGCCGCGCTGGCCGCCGATGCCGGAGCTGTAGCCTCCAGCGCCGCCACCGCCCCACATACCCATTAGGACGCGCCTCCGCTGCCGCCGGCGGGCTCGGCGAGTGCGGCGGGCTGTGGATCGGATGTGGACGCGGCGGTCTCCGCCGCGTCCCCCGCGGTCGCGATGTCGCCGAGCGCCTCTTCCTGGTCGCGCAGCTCAAGGTCGTAGATCGAGCGGTAGAGCCCGTCCTCTTCGAGGAGTTCGTCGTGCGTGCCGCGCTGGACGACGGCGCCGTTCTCCAGTACCAGGATCTCGTCGGCGCGCATCACCGTGCGCAGGCGCTGGGCGATGACGAAGGTGGTGCGCCCTTCCATGAGGGTGGCGAGCGCCTGCTGGATGAGGAACTCGGTCTGGGTGTCCACGCTCGCGGTCGAGTCGTCGAAGATGAGGACGCGGGGGTCGAGCAGGAGCGTGCGCGCGATGGCGACGCGCTGGCGCTGGCCGCCGGAGAGGGTCACGCCGCGCTCACCCACCCACTCGTCATAGCCGTAGGGCAGGCCCATGATGAAGTCGTGGATGCGGGCGGCCTTGGCGGCCGTCTCGATCTCCTCCTGCGTCGCCTCGGGTCGGCCGTAGGCGATGTTGTCGCGGATGGTGCCGACGAAGAGGAAGACGTCCTGCTGGACCGAGCCGATGTTCGCCCGCAGGGACTCAAGCTGGAAGTTGCGGATGTCGACGCCGTCGATCGAGATCGAGCCGGCGGTCACGTCGTAGAAGCGGGGCAGGAGGTTGACGACCGTCGACTTGCCGCTGCCGGTGGGGCCGAGGAGGGCGATGATCTTCCCCGGGGGCGCATCGATGTCGATATCGCTCAGGACGGCGCTAACGTTGTCGTAGCCGAAGGAGACGTTGCGGAAGCGGACGTGGCCGCTGGCGTTGACGAGGGGCGCCGCGCCCTCGCGCTCCTGCACGGCCGAGCGGGCGTCGAGGATCTCGAAGACGCGGGTGCCGGCGGCGATGGCGCGCGAGAAGGAGGTGATCATGAAGCCGAGCATGCGCACGGGCATCTGCAGGAGCTGCAGCGCCACGAGGAAGAGGATGAGCTCGCCGGCGGCGAGGGAACCCTGGGTGATGTACCAGGCGCCCACGCCCACGGTCGCCGCCACCTGGATGCCGGCGATGCCCTGCAGCAGGGGGGCGTGCCGGGCCATGAGGGTGGCCTGGCTGAGCTGGAGGTTGCGCTGCTCCTCGGCGGCGCGGCCGAACTTGGCCGCCTCCACCGGCTCGCGGCTGAAGGCCTTGACGACGCGGATGCCGCCGAGGCCCTCGTCGGCGACCTCGGTCATGCGCGCCTCGCTCTGCTGGATCTCGAGCCAGAGGGGGCGCATCACGCGCTGCACGGCCCAGGAGCGCCAGGCGATCACGGGGAGGGAGATGCAGCTGACGAGGGCGAGCTGCCAGTGGAACCAGAACATCCCGCCCACGCCCACGATGATCATGAGGATGATCATCATGAGCCGCAGCGAGGCCATGGACATGAACATGCGGATGGCTTCGACGTCCTGCGTGGCGCGGGACATGATCTGGCCGGTCTGCACGCGATCGTGGTAGGCGTAGCTCAGGCGCTGGACGGTGTCGTAGATCTCGTTCCGGAGGTCGTAGGCGACGCGCTGGCCGAGGCTCTCGCTGATGTACGTCTGCGCGAAGGCGGAGATGCCCCGGGCGACGGCAAAGCCCACCACCAGGAGGGCCGCCACGATGAGCGTGCCCCGGTCCCCGGTGAAGGTGATGAAGTTGCCGTCGCGTACCGGATCGAGCCCGACATCGACGGCGATCTGCGCAAGGAACGCCGATCCCATGCCGAAGAGAGCCGCCCCCAGCATGGAGGCCACGCCGACGGTGAGCATCTTCCAGTACGGAATGGCGTAGCCCCAGAGGCGGAAAATGACGCCCAAGCCACAACTCCTTCGAATGGTCGAAGCTACCACACCCTCACGCGAAGGTGAAATTTGGACTTCCCGCCCGGCCCGATGGAGGCGCTCGCTGGCACTCTCGCCCGGAGAGTGCTAGCATGCTCGGCACGCTCAATTTTGAAGAAAGCGTTTGGAGGAACTCCGTGCCCGCAAAGACTGCAACCAAGACGTCGCTCGTGCCCCTGGCCGACCGCATCGTCGTCACCGCCCTCAAGCAGGAAGAAGAGACCGCCAGCGGCATCATCATTCCGGACACCGTGAAGGAGAAGCCGCAGCAGGGCGAGGTCATCGCCGTGGGCCCCGGCAAGCGTGACGACGCCGGCGCGCACCAGCCCATCGACCTGGAGGCGGGCGACCGCATCCTCTACGCCAAGTATGCCGGCACCGACGTGAAGCTCGACGGCATCGACTACATCGTCCTCAACGAGAAGGACATCCTCTGCAAGCTCGTCTCCTAGGGCGGCGCAAGAGAGAAGGAGCCTGATTCCATGGCCCCCAAGCATCTGCTCTTCGATGAGGCGGCGCGCCGTCAGCTGAAGGAGGGCGTCGACGCCCTCGCCGACGCCGTGAAGGTGACCCTCGGCCCGCGCGGCCGCAACGTCGTCATCGAGAAGAACTACGGCCCGCCCGTCATCACCAAGGACGGCGTGACCGTGGCCCGCGAGATCGAGCTCGCGGACGCCTTCGAGAACATGGGCACCCAGCTGGTGAAGCAGGTTGCCACCAAGACCAACGACATCGCCGGCGACGGCACCACCACGGCGACCGTGCTGGCGCAGGCGCTTGTGCGCGGCGGCATCAAGGTGGTTGCCTCCGGCTCCCACCAGATGAGCATCCGCCGCGGCATCGAGGGCGCCCTCAATGTGGCCGTCGACAGCCTGCGCAACCGCGCCGAGCCCGTGCTCAGCAAGCAGCAGATCCAGCACGTCGCCTCGATCTCGGGGAACGACACCGAGATCGGCGACATCATCGCGGACGTGATGGAGATGGTGGGCAAGGACGGGGTCATCACCGTCGAGGAGTCCCGCGGGATCAAGTTCGAGACCGAGTTCGTCGATGGCCTGCAGCTCGACCGCGGCTGGCAGTCGGCCCAGTTCGTGACGAACGTGGACCGCCAGGAAGCCGTCGTCGAGAGCCCCTACATCCTCATCACGGACAAGAAGATTTCGTCCGCGCAGGACCTGATCCCCATCCTCGAGCAGGTGCTCCAGGTGACGAAGGACTTCGTCATCATCGCCGACGACCTCGAGGGCGAGGCGCTGGCCACGCTGGTCGTGAACAAGATGCGGGGCACGATGAACGTGCTCGCGCTGCGCGCGCCCAGCTTCGGCGACCGCCGCCTGGCCATGCTCGAGGACATCGCCATCCTCACCGGTGGCGAGCTCATCACCGAGCGGACCGGCCGCCAGCTGCAGACGGCGACGCTCGCCGACCTCGGCCGGGCGCGCCGCATCGTGGCCAGCCGCGAGGCCGCGACCATCATCGAGGGCCAGGCCAGCGACGAGGCGATCCAGGGCCGCATCAAGCAGATCAAGGCGCAGATCGAGGACATCACGAGTGACTTCGACCGCGAGAAGCTGCAGGAGCGGCTGGCGAAGCTCGCCGGCGGCGTCGCCGTCATCAAGGTCGGCGCCGCCACCGAGGTCGAGCTGAAGGAGAAGAAGGCGCGCGTGGAGGACGCTCTCAGCGCCACCCGCGCCGCCGTCGAGGAAGGCGTGGTCCCGGGTGGCGGCGTCTCCCTCATCCGCGCCCAGCACGCCGTGGAGGCCTACGCCGGGGAGCTGGAGGGCGACGAGCGCACCGGCGCCCTGCTGCTGGCCGAGGCGCTCGAGGAACCGGCCTGGATGATCGCCGACAACGCGGGGCTCGAGGGCTCCGTCATCGTCAACCGCATCAAGCGGCTGGAGAACGAGAGCGAAGGCTGGGACGCCGCCGCCGACC
>DAOUID010000279.1:0-10659 GCA_034428315.1 Dehalococcoidia bacterium | reverse complement strand
CACGTTGATGGTGATCGGTACCGGTTCAGACATCGCGACCTCCTTGTCGCCCTCGTTTCCTGGCGCCGCCCTAGGCGGCTCGGTCGTCTACCTGTTGCTCGATGGACTTGAAGAACTGCCCGATGAGGAGCCGCGCCACGCCGCCCAGGAGTCTTCCCCCCAGGCGCGCGATCGTGCCCCGCGCCTTCACGTCGGCTCGGTAGTGCATCGTCGTGCCAATCTCGGATTCCGAGAGCTCGACTATTGCATCGGCCCGCATGCCGCCCGGCTTGCCCGACCCCTCGATCCGCAGCCGGTACGACTCCGGCGGGCTCTGCTCCAACACCTCCACCCGCCCCGTGTAGGTCCCCCGCACCGACGCGATGCCGACGCGCATCGTCGACTCGTAGGTGTCCGGCGCGACCTCCTCGAAGCGTTCGACCCCCGGCAGCGCGCTCGCGAGCACTTCCGGGTCGAGCAGCAGCTCGTAGAGCAGCTCCCTCGGCCCCTGGAATTCCTGCTCGCCCTTGATCTCCACCGTTGCGCTCCCTCTCGCGGGGTCTAGATGCCGTTCGTGTTCAGGTCCTTCAGGAAGTCGTAGGTGCGCTGGGGCGCATCCGGGTCCTCGGGAACCGGCAGGATCGCGCCGTTGTAGTCGGTCACCCCTATCGATTCGAGCCGCTTGAGCTGCGCCCGCACGCTCGCCTCGTCGCCCACGATGGCCATCTCCGAGACGCCGCTCACGCCTTCCGCCGCGATCACCTTCCGGTACGAGTAGATCTTCCCGTAGACCTCCCACACCTTCCCGCACGACTCGCGCGCGGCCTCCTCGTTGTTGGTAACGGAGATGGGAATACCCGCGATGATGCGTGGCGCGGGCCGCCCGACGGAGTCCGCCGCCTTCGTGATCGTCGGCACCGCCGTCTGCTCGATGTAGTTCGGCCCGCACCAGAACATGCTCGTCCCGTCTGCCAGCTCGCCCGTCACCTTCAGCATCCCCGGGCCCAGCGCCGCGATCACTACCTTGGGGCGCCCGCCGCCCGGCACGTCGAGCTGCGTGAACGGAGCGTTGTTCATGTGAACCCGGTACTCCTGCCCGTTGTGGTTCACGAGGTCGCCGTCGAGCAGCGCGTTGAGCACCTCCAGGTACTCCCGCAGGTGCCGAACCGGCGTGGCCCAGGTCAGCCCCTGCCAGTCCTCGACGATGAACTTGTGGCTCAGCCCGAGCCCCAGGATGAAGCGTCCGCCGCAGACCATGTTCGTCGTGAGCGCCTGCTGCGCCATCACCATCGGGTGGCGCGGATAGGTCGGCACGACCGCCGTCCCCAGCTCGATGCTGCTCGTCGCCTGTCCCGCCAGCGCGCAGATGGTCATGGCGTCGTGGTTCAGGTGGTTGCCGATCCAGGCCGACTGAAAGCCGTCCGCTTCAATCTGCTTGTAGGGCTCGACGATGTCGCTGACGGAGTCGCCTCGTCCCCCGCCCGGTGGCCTCGAGATGATTCGCATGCCCATCGGCGCTCCTCCTGCCGCCCCCTGTCCGGGGCCGCCGCGATGATACGCCCGTCGGCTGGCCCTTGTGCGAAGGTGCGCCTCTCGCGACGGGTGGCCTCTCCCCAGCCGCTACACTCCCCGCCATGAGCGAGCCCGCCGCCGGAGACGCCGCCGCCTTCCGCGACGCCGCGCGCGTCCTCGCCACCGTGACCGCCGAGGCCGTCGAGTCCCTCGGCGGCGCCTTCCGCCGCCTCGACCGGGGCTCCATGTGGGAGCTGCAGTCGTCCCTCCGCCCCCTCCGCGACCGCCTCGAGGAAGCCCTCGCCGCCCTCCGCGAGGCGCCCCTCCCCGACCGCTTCCTCCCCATCCGCGAGCAGCTCGCCGGCGGAGCCGAGGCTGCCTTCGAGTCTCTCGACGCCTTCACCCGGCCCGTTCCCCGCGAGCAGCGCTCCGGGAACGCCCTCGCCAGCATGCGCGGTCTCGCCCGCGCCCAGGAGCTCCTCTACCCCCTGCGCTCCCTCGACCCCGCCCTCGGCCGCCTCTACGCCGAGCCGGCCGTCCGGGACGACCTCGCCGCCCTCGATGCCCACAGCGCCGACCCCCGCGCCGGCATCCAGCGCAGCGGTCCCGACGACGACCCCGACGCCCGCGGCGAGTTCCACCTCTACGTGCCCGAGTCCCTCGGCGGCTCCGAATCCCGGCCCCTCGTCGTCGCCTTGCACGGGGGCATGGGGAACGGCCGCGACTTCCTCTGGACGTGGCTGCGCGAGGCCCGCAGCCGCCGCTTCCTCCTCCTCGCCCCCACCTCCGTCGGTCCCACCTGGGCCCTCATGGGCCCCGACGCCGACCGCCAGCGCCTCCTCAGCTCGGTCGAGTTCGTCCGCGACCGCCTCAACGTCGATGGCGACCGCATCCTCCTGACCGGCCTCTCCGACGGCGCCACCTACGGCCTCTCGACCTACCTCGCAGGCGACACGCCCTTCACCGCCATGGCCGCCGTGGCCGGTGTCCTCCACCCGAAGAACGTCCAGGACGGCGCCATCGTCGGCGCCGAGGGGAAGCGCGTCTCCATCACCCACGGGGCGAAGGACTGGATGTTCCCGGTGCAACTCGCCCGGGCCGCCCAGCAGGCCCTCCGCGAGGCCGGGGCCGACGTCCGCTACCACGAGATCTCCGACCTCGCCCACGCCTACCCGCGCGAAGAGAACCCCGCCATCCTCGCATGGTTCGACCCCACCCTCGCCCTCCCCAGCCCGGACAACTAAGGATGAATCACCCATAGGGTGATGATGTGATACACTGAAGCGGTGAACGTCTCCTTCCGCAATCGGAAGTTGGCGCGGTGCTATGCAGATATCAGCCTGGCCGTACGTGAGCGGGGACCCGACGTCGGGCGCCGCTATGTCCGGAGGGTCGATCTGCTCACAGCCGCTCGGTCGACGGAAGACCTGCAGTCACAGCGCGCGCTCGACCTGCATTCCCTGCGGGGGAACCGGGCCGGACAGCATGCTCTGCGATTGACGGGGCGCATGCGGCTCATCGTGACCTTCTCCGGCACGGGAGCTCGGATCGAAGAGGTAGTTGACTACCATGCCTGACGCACTCGAAGCACCAACCATCGAGCCGAACATCGCCATACCGCCCGGGGAGCATCTTGAGGAGGAGCTGGAGGCTCGCGGAATGACCCAGCGCGCCCTCTCTCAGTTGCTCGGGCGACCCCCACAGATGATTAGCGAGGTCATCCGTGGCAAGAAGGCCATTACGGCCGATTTCGCCCTTGAGCTTGAGGGCGCCCTGGGTACCCCCGCGCATCTCTGGATGAACCTTGAGGCGAACTACCGCCTTACCAGGGCGCGTCTGGAGTGGCAGTCGGGACTAGTCGAACGCGACGCTCCCTCGCTCATGGCGGCCGTCGAGGCTGCCTCGTTGGCCAACGGGGGGGAGGGCCCCTTCATCTCCCGCGTTCGTCGCATTACCGGCGAACCCTGGCGCGTCATCGCCAAGCGCCTGGAGGGCGCGAGACGCGCGGGCCTTCTGGATGTGTCCGATGCGCCCTCGCCCGCAGGCAGTGCCGACCGGGTCTTTGTGCTGTCGGAGCGGGGCCGGGCGCTGCTCCGCCGCTAGACCTCGCCCGGCGGCAGGTCCTTCGACGCTTCCTCGTACTGGCGCGCGAACTTCCCGACGTCCGCCTCCGGACCCATGGCTGCGTCCACCTCCGCCCCGTACGTCGCCTCCGCCTCCGCCACCTTGGTCGCGAAGCTGAGGTGGTGCGCGAACCCGCTCATCACCCGGGTCATCCCGCACTCCCCGTCCTCGGGAACCTCCGGGCAGGGCGGTGGCTCGACGTCGCTGGTCATGCGCTGCCTGAACACCTCGTCGCGCGCCCCGCAGCGTTCGCAGGCGAATTCGTAGAGCGGCATCCCTACGCCCCCTCGCCCTCGCCCTCGCCGATGCCGTGCTCGGCGAGGTACGCCTCCGCCGCCAGCGCCGCCGTCGCGCCGTCGCCGCACGCGCTCACCAGCTGCCGCGCCGCCTCCACCCGCAGATCGCCCGCCACGAACAGGCCGGGCACGCTCGTGCGCATCCGCAGGTCCACGTGCGCGTGGCCGCCCTCGTCCAGCTCCACCAGCCCCTGCAGCAGGTGGCTGTTCGGCGTCTGCCCGATGAAGATGAAGACCGCTCCCACCGGCAACGTGCAGGTCTCCCCCGTCTGCACGTCGCGCAGCTCCGCCGCCTCCACCATCTCCCCGCCCGTGACCTCCTCGACCACGCAGTTGCGGATGATCGCGATCTTCGGGTTGGCGAACACCCGCTCCTGTAGGAGCGCGCTCGCCCGGAAGGTGTCGCGCCGGTGCACCAGCCAGACTTTGCTCGCATAGCGGGTCGTGAAGAGCGCCTCGTCGAAGGCGGCGTCGCCCCCGCCCACCACGACCACCTCCTGATCCTGGAAGAAGGCGGCGTCGCAGGTGGCGCAGTAGCTCACGCCCCGGCCGATGAACTCGCTCTCGCCCGGCACACCGAGCTTGTTGTAGTCCGCGCCCGCCGTCGCGATCACCGCGTGAGCCTCACAGGCGCCCTCGCTCGACTCAATGAGGAACGGCTCGCCGGCCCGGGGCGTGATCGTCTGCACGTCCTCGTAGCGCAGCTCCGCGCCGAAGCGCTCTACCTGCTCCACGAGGTTCATCGCGAAGTCCGCCCCGTTGATCCCCTGGGGGAAGCCGGGGTAGTTCTCGACCAGCTCCGTCGTCGCGATCTGGCCGCCCGTCATCAGCCGCTCGAACACGACCGTCCGGCGGCGGGCGCGCGCGCCGTAGAGCGCCGCCGTCATCCCGGCGCCTCCAGCGCCGATGATGGCGATGTCGTAGATATCGGGCCTCTCCGCGCTCATGCCGCCGTTCCCGGGGCCACCCTGCGCTCTACTCCCGCGCTCGCTAGGCGATCGCCTCCTCGAGGCGCTTCTTCAGGTCGCTCTTCGGGCGGAAGCCCACGATCGTGCCCTTCAGCTCGCCGCCCTTGAAGATCAGGAGCGAGGGGATGCTGCGGATACCGTACTGCGAGGGGACCGCGGGGTTCTCGTCCGTGTTCATCTTGTAGAAGCTCACGCGCCCGGCGTACTCCTCGCCAAGCTCCTCCACGATCGGCGCTACCATGCGGCAGGGGCCGCACCAGGGCGCCCAGAAGTCCACCAGCACCGGCAGATCGCTCTTCATCACGTCCGCATCGAACGTCGCGTCCGTCACCTCGGGGGTTGCTGCCATCTTTGTTCTGCTCCTCTGCCGGCGAGCCGGCTCATTGCGGCGAAAGCTCGCTCTTCCGGTCCTTCCGGACGGGCGCTCGACCAGTCCCAAAGGCCGCCTTCAAGCGTACCACCCGCGACGCACCTGAGCGCGAAGAGGCCCTTTCCCAAATTGCCGCCTTCTGGGGCGCTTGCTACCATCCCGCCCGAGGTCGCCCCCATGAGTGGCTCGCTCGCGCTTGTTCTCAACCAGAACTACGAGCCCCTGAACGTGTGCAACGTGCGGCGCGCCCTTGTCCTCGTGCTCCGCGGCAAGGCCGAGATCATTGAGACTGCCAAGGGCGTCATCCACAGCGCGAACCACCGCTTTGCCCTCCCCTCCGTCATCCGCATGGTCTACTACGTCCGCCGCCCGCGCCCCAGGCTGCGTCTCTCCCGCCGCGAGGTCTTCGCCCGTGACGGCTGGACTTGCTGCTATTGCGGACGCCGCGCCAAGGACCTCACGCTCGACCACGTCGTGCCCCGCTACCGCGGCGGGGCCCACAGCTGGGACAACCTCGTGAGCGCATGCAAGCCTTGCAACCACCGCAAGGCCGGCCGCACCCCCAAGGAAGCTCGCATGCGCCTGCGCACCGCCCCCGCCGAGCCTCGCGTCCCCATCTACCACGGCTATCTCCAGTACCTGCGCCGCTACCAGGACTGGGGCAAGTTCATCCCCGGCGCGGAGACGGCGAAGGCCGCCGTCTAGATGGCCGAACTCTCCCCGGAAGAGATCCTCAAGGAAGCGCTGCGCGTAGCCGACTCCCAGTTCGGCGGCACCCTCGCCACCATCCACGCCGACGACGGCACCCCCTACCCCGCCTTCGTCCTCTTCCACCTCACCGACGAGGGCGAGGTGATCTACGGGAGCGTGATCGAGTCGCAGCACACGCGCGACACCGAGGCCATCCCCGAGGTCGCCTTCCTCATCGATAACCGCGACGTGCTCGGCTACGACTGGCCCGCCTTCGACCGCGTGACAATCGAGGGAATGGCCGAGCGCATCGACCCCGACGACCCCCGCTACGAAGGCTATTTCAGCGCCCTGGTCGCCAAGAACTGGCTCTCCAACTACTTCACCAAGATCGGCAACCTCTACTGCATCGCTCCGCGACGCATCACCGTCGTCCTTGGCATCGGTCCCGAGCGCTACACCATCGATTTCGACTAGCGGCTGGGGATCCCCAGCATTGTCGCCGCCTCATCCGGCGTCGCGGGACGCTTGCCCGCGCGCTCGATGACCTCGAGCAGTCCCTGCATCAGATCCAGGTTCGAGGGCTCGCCCGGACCGGCGTAGTCCTCCAGCCCGATGCGCACGTGGCCGCCTCGCGAAATCGCGAGCTCGGCCATGCCGCACTCGACCACGTCCCCGGCCCGCACCGCCACCGACCACGGCAGCCCCGTTCCCGAGAGCATGTCGAGGTACGCCCCAAGTCCCGCGGAAGTAGGGGGCAGGCCCGAGAGCGTTCGCTCGCTCCCGAAGTAGAACTTGACCAGTGAGCCCGGCGGCAGCGTCCCCGCCTCGTGCTCCGCAAGCGCCACCCGCAGGAAGCCCGGCTCGAAGATGGATATCGACGGCCCCAGGTTGTACCGGTGGCACGTGTCGAACATCTTCCGCGCGTCCCGGAACGTGTTCAGGTAGGTCGCCTCGATGTCCGCCGCACGCCCGTCCGGGCCCCGGCCCCCCACGTTCACCGAGCCGGGGTCGACTAGCCCGATCCGCAACACGCCCGCCTCCGCCAGCGCCGGGATGTGGCTATAGCGACGCTCGAACGTCGTGTGGGGGCCCCCGCTCGGCATCGTCGGGTACAGCAGCGCATCCGGGCGGTCCGCCAGAATCACCTTCCACGCCTCGACATAGGGCACAGGGTCGTGCTCGGGCGCATCCCCCACTACCGGCTCGTCGTTGTGGTTGTGGACGATGGCCGCCCCCGCCTCCAGACAGCGCAGCCCGTCCTCCGCGATCTCCGCCGGCGTACGGGGCACAGTCGCGTTCCGCGACTTCGGCGTCCCCCCGTTGATGGCCGCCTCGATGATGACCGCATCGTTCAACTCACCACTCGTCATCCCTGTCGCTCCTACTCAGCGGCGCGAGCGCCGCGCTCTCCTCAGGCGGGTTGAGCCCGCCGCTCCACTCAGCCGCGCGCCAGCGCGGCGCTCTCCTATTCCAGCCAGCGATCCTGCCAGCCGGTGTCCGGCTGCTCCTCCGCGAACGGCCACCTCTCCCCGAAGCGCTCCCGGTAGACCACCGCCTTCACCGGCTTGCGATTCACCGGCCCGTGCCGGTCCGTCGGGTAGCCGATGGGAAGGAGGCAGTAGAGCTGGTTGTTCTCCGGGACGTCGAGCAGCCCCAGCAGCTCGTCCCCGCCCCGCATAGGCAAGTTGAAGACCGAGCAGCCGAGCCCCAGCCCGCGCGCCGAGAGCATCAGGTTCTGCACCGCGGGAAAGGTGCTGCCTCCCGGTGTCGAATGCCGACCCTTCAACCCCAGCACGGCGATCACCGCCGGCGCCTCGTGCAGGTGCGCGACCAGGTGCTCGACGCTTCGTAACGTCAGCCGCTGGGTTCGCGGCAGGTCATCGATCTTCTCCGGGTGCTCCGCGAAGTCCGGCTGGTAGCGCCGCCACCCCACCTCAGCCCAGCCCTGCAGCTTCTGCTTCACCTCCGGGTCCGTGATGACGATGAAGCGCCAGTCCTGCGCGTTCTGACCCGAGGGAGCGCGAATGGCGGCGTCGAAGAGCTGGAACAGCACCTCGTCCGGGATGGGGTCGGGGTGGAAGCGCCGCAGCGCCCGCATGGAGTAGATGGTTTCGAAGAGACCGGGATCGCCTTCTGCCGGCATGAGCGCCTCCCGCGCGGGATTCTACCCACCCCTCCCGTGCGCTCCCGCCCCGACCTCTCCGCTGTCCCGTACCATGCCCGCGAAGGAGCGCCCATGGACGCCGGAGCGAGCACTGCCGCCGATTGGCGCGTGGCCGTCGACCAGGCCGTCCACGGCGTCCGTACGGACGCCGACCTCGTGCTCCTCTTCGTCAGCTACCAGCACTCCGAGCGCTACCCCGAGATCGTCGCCGCTGTTCACGAGCGCCTCGCCCCCCGCATCCTCCTCGGCTGTTCCGGGCAGGCCGTCATCACGACGGGCCGCGAGATCGAGGGGCGGCCCGGCATCACCGTCATGTCCCTCTCCCTGCCCGGAGCCGACCTCACCCTCCAGCAGGTTACCCAGGCCGACCTCGACGGTGACACGCCCCTGACGGAAGGCCTCCTCCCACCGGACGAGGTCAACGCCTGGGTGCTCCTCTCCGACCCGTTCAGCATCAACACGGAGACGCTGGTAGCGGCGCTCGGGGAGGCCTATCCGGGCACGCCCATCCTCGGAGGAATGGCGTCCGCCTTCCCCGGCGGACGCAGCGCCTACCTCTTCGAGGGGGCCAACCTCGCCCCCGGCGGCGGCCTCCTCCTCGCCGTCGGCGGCGCCTGGACCATCCATCCCGTCGTCTCACAGGGCGCCGCCCCCATCGGCGAGTCCTGGACGGTCACCGAGGCCGAGCGCAACGTCGTCCTGGCCATCGGTGGCCGTCCCGCCCTCGATGTCCTCATGGAGACCCTTCGCGACCTGCCTCCCGACGTGCAGCAGCGGGCCGGGCGAAACCTCCTCACGGGACTGGCTATGGACGAGTACGCCGACGACCTCGGCCGGGGCGACTTCCTCATCCGCAACCTGCTCGGCGTCGACCGTGAGCGCGGCGCCATCGCCATCAACGACCACGTGCGCGTCGGCCAGACGCTCCAGTTCCAGCTCCGCGATGCCGAAGCCGCCACGGACGAGCTCAACACCCTCCTCGACCAGGCCCGCGAGGCCATGGCCGGGGAGGCCGCCGGCGGCCTCCTCTGCGCCTGCAACGGACGCGGCCAGGGCATGTTCGGCGCGCCCGACCACGATGCCGCCGCCGTCGCCGACCGCCTCGGCCCGCTGCCCATCGCCGGTCTCTTCTGCAACGGCGAAATCGGCCCCGTGGGCGGCACGCCCTTCGTCCACGGCTTCACCGCCAGCCTCGCCCTCTTCGTCCCGGTGGCGGAGTCGTCGGGCTAGCGCACTCCGGGGCTCCGGCTTCCTGAACTAGGGGAAGAACCGGTAGATGTCGCGCCGGTGCAGGAAGCGCGTCACGATGGCCTTGTTGTCTTCCACCGAGAGGCCAATCCGGTAGTCGCCTACCCGGATTCTGTAGAACTGCCCTGGCCCCCTCAGCCTGGTAGCCCCGGCGACTGCTCCAGGGTCTGTCGCTCGTTCCAGATCGTCCATGATGCGATCGACCCGCCTGCGGAGCGCGGGATTCCGCAGGCGTCGGAGGTCGCGGATGAAGCTTGCGGTGTATTCAGTCTCCATCCGGATCCCGCAGGATCGCACGGACCTCCTGCTCGCTGACTCGCTCGGTGGTCAGGCCCTCCTCGATCGCCCTGCGGAACGCGGCGTCCTCCGCCTCCTCGCTCTCGTGCACCTGCTCCTCCAGCGTCAGCTCGATCTCCTCGCCCTCCTCCAGCGCAAGCGGCTCCAGCGGCTCCAGCACGCCCCCCGAATATCTGGCCCGGATGGTCCTGATCATGGTTGTCCCTCGTGGGCGAACCCCTTGCCATGATGGCACAGGCCCGCAACCGACGCAGTGAAGAGTCGACTGGCAGCCGTCGCGATCCCCCTCCCCGGCGGCGCATACTGGAGGCACGCCCACGCGAGGTGCGCGCCATGACTACCACCCCCACCCAGGACACCCTCGTCCGCGCCGGCTCCCTCGAGGAGATCGCGCGCGACGGCATGAAGGTCGTCGCCGCCGAGGGACGCACCATCCTCGTCGTGCACGACGAGGGCCGCCTCTACGCCCTCGACAACCGCTGCCCCCACATGGGCTTCCCCCTCAGCCGTGGCGCCGTCCGCGACGGCATCCTCACCTGCCACTGGCACCACGCCAAGTTCGACCTCTCCGGAGGCTGCACTCTCGATCCCTTCGCTGACGACGTACCCGCCTTCCACGTCGAGACACGCGACGGCGACGTGTACGTCGACCCCCAACCGATCGAGTCCGACCGCCGAGCCCACTGGGAAGCGAAGCTAAAGGAAGGGTTGGAGGGGCGGCTCTCGCTTGTCCTCGCGAAGAGCGTCATCGGCCTGAATGAGCTTGAGGCCACCACCGACGTCCTCCGCGAGGCCGCCCTCTTCGGCGTGCGCAACCGCGCCCCGGGCTGGAGCAGCGGCCTCTCGATCCTCACCGCCATGGCCAACGTGCTCCCCGCCCTGCACGAGGACGACCGCCCCCTGGCCGTCTTCCACGGAATCGTCCACGTTGGACACTCGACCGCGAACCAGCCCCCCAACTTCGACCTCGCCCCGCTCGAGACCGAGATGCGTGACCCCGACCGCTAC
>DAOUID010000278.1:0-1813 GCA_034428315.1 Dehalococcoidia bacterium | reverse complement strand
GCCGCCGCGACCCCCACCTTCGGCATGTACAGCTTCCTCAGCGGCATCGCCGGCATCCCCCATATCGAGGTGCCCCGCACCGCCGGCTACGGCCTCGACCTCGCCGGCCTCCGCGCTGCCGTTTCCGATGGCGCCGGTGTCGTCTTTGTCGCCTCCCCCAACAACCCCACCGGCAACGCCGCCGGTCTCGAGGAGATCGAGGCGCTCTGCGCGCTCGACGCCCTCGTCGTCGTCGACGAGGCCTACGCCGAGTTCGCCGGAACGAGCGCCATCCCGCTCCTCGATGCCCACTCCAACCTCGTCGTTATGCGCACCTTCAGCAAGTGGGCCGGGCTGGCGGGCTTGCGCGTTGGCTACGCCGTCGCGCACGCTGACCTTGTGGGACCGATGCTCGCCATCAAGCAGCCCTATAACTTGAACGCCGCCGGCGACGCCGCCGCGCGCGCCGCGCTCGCCCACCGCGACGAGCTTCTCGCGACCGTTCGCGCCATCGTCGCCGAGCGCGACCGCCTCAGCGAAGAGGTCGGCGCCCTCGGCTGGCTCGACCCTTACCCCTCCGACGCCAACTTCGTGCTCTTCGACGTGAAGGCAGGGGATTCGGGCGAGATCGCCGCCGCGCTCCGCCAACGAGGCGTGCTCGTGCGCCGCTACGATCGCCCCGACCTCGCCAACAAGCTGCGCATCAGCGCGGGCCGCCCGCGGGACACGGACCGCCTGCTCGATGCCCTCAAGGAGGTCGCCCCCCGATGAGTGACCGCGCCGCCACCGTCACCCGCGAGACCGCCGAGACGACCATCGCCATCACCGTGAACCTCGACGGTACGGGCCAGTTCGAGATCGCCACGGGCCTCGGCTTCTTCGACCACATGCTCAGCCACATCGCCAAGCACGGCGTCTTCGACGTCACCATCAAGGCCGAGGGCGACCTCCATGTTGATGCCCACCACACGGTCGAGGACACGGCTCTCGCCCTCGGCGAGGCCTTCCGCGAGGCCCTCGGCGACAAGGCGGGTATCGTCCGCGCCGGCTCCGCCCACATGCCCCTTGATGAGGCCCTCGCCTTCGCCGCGGTCGACCTCAGCGGCCGCCCCTACGCCGAGCTCGACCTGCGCCTGCTCGGGCGCACTGTGGGCGAGCTTCCGGCCGACCTGCTCGGCCACTTCCTCGAGTCGTTCGCCGCCTCCCTCGGGGCGAACCTGCACGTCCGCACCCTCTCTGGCGCCAACGACCACCACAAGGCCGAGGCCTGCTTCAAGGCGCTCGCCCGCGCCCTCGATGCCGCTACCCGCGTCGACCCCCGGCGCGGCGGCGACCTCCCCTCCACCAAGGGCGCCCTCTAGCCCCTCGCCGGTCGTTTGACAGCCCGCGCGGGCGCGTTGACCATGCCCGCGAGTCAACATCATGGCGCTCCAGGAACGCACCGAGGCCTCGCTCAAGGAGCCATTGCGCGCCGCCCTCGCCGCGTACGAGCCGGGCCGCACCGAACGTCGCGACGCCATGCCCGCCGCCGCCCTGCTCCTCCTTTACGAGCGCGACGACGGGGTTCACCTCCTCTTCCAGGAGCGCTCCCATCTCGTGGAGCACCACAAGGGCGAGATCAGCTTTCCCGGAGGCGCTCGAGACGAGGGCGACGCCAACGCCGCCTTCACCGCCCTGCGCGAGACTCATGAGGAGGTGGGAGTCGCTCCGGCGGATGTCGACCTGCTGGGTGAGCTGGACGAGATCTGGACGAGAAGCAACTTCCGCCTGCGGCCCTTTGTGGGCTGGTTGCGGGAGTGGCCCTACCCCTTCGTCTTCGCCCCCGAGGAGGTCG
>DAOUID010000277.1:0-1952 GCA_034428315.1 Dehalococcoidia bacterium | reverse complement strand
CAAGGAAGGAGGTGATGCGCATGGACGACCATAGTAGTAGTAGCCAACCCCATCTAGCGCAGGAGGTGACCTCCTCCTAGAACAAGCGTTGAGCTACGAACGGGGCCTGCGCGGTGCGATTGCCGCCAGGCCCCTTTTTCATTCCCGGAATCCCCATAGCCATGCCCGACTCCCCAGCTTTCGATGCCGGCAGCTTCGCCGCCGCCCTTCGCACCTTCTCCCTCGGGCACGACTTCCACTACGTGCGCGAGACGTCCTCAACCATGGACCTCGCCCGCGAAGCTGCAGCGGCGGACGCGCCCCACGGCTCCCTCATCCTCGCCGAGCAGCAGACGGCGGGCCGTGGCCGGCGCGGGCGAGGCTTCTTCAGCCCCCCCGGCGGTAGCCTCTACTTCACCCTCATCCTCCGGCCCTCGCGTGAGCAATACGCCCGTCTCCCCCTTGCCGTCCCCCTCGCTGTTTGCCGAGCCTGTGCACACGAGGGAGTCGACGCCCGCATCAAGTGGCCGAACGACATCTGGGTGAACGAGCGCAAGCTCTGCGGCATGCTCATCGACGGCGAGACCGGCCCCGGCGGACTCACCGCCTACGCGGGCATCGGCATCAACGTGAACGCCGACCCCACCGCCGACCCCGCCCTGCGTGACGTCGCCACCAGCCTCTCCCTCGAGCTTGGCCGCGAAGTCGCTCGCGAAGCGCTGCTCGCCCGCATCTGCACCGAGATCGAGGAAGCGATCACCGCCCCCGAAGCGGAGCTTGTCGAGGCCTACCGCGCGGTGAGCCTCGTGCTCGGCCGCCGCGTGACCGTGGAGGAGTCGGAGGGCGCCTACGAGGCCCGCGCTCTCGACATCGCGCCCGATGGCGCGCTCGTCGTCGAACGCGACGGCGGCGAGCGCCTCACGGTGCTCGCCGCCGATGTTTCCGTGCGTCCCGAGGAGTAGCGGCCGGGCTACATGTCGTCCTCGTCGTCTCCCGACTCGATGAACATGCGGATCAGGTCCATCGGGAGCGGGAACACGATCGTCGAGTTGTTCTCCACCGAGATCTCGCCGAGCGTCTGCAGGTAGCGCAGCTGGAGCGTGATGGGCTGGGCGGCCATGACGTCCGCGGCTTCACGGAGCCGCTCGCTCGCCTGGAACTCGCCGTCGGCGGCGATGATCTTCGCGCGCCGGTCGCGCTCCGCCTCCGCCTGCGCCGCCATCGCGCGCTGCATCTGCGGCGGCAGCTCAACGTCCTTCACCTCGACCGCGCTGACCTTGATGCCCCACGGCTCGGTCTCCTCGTCGATGATCGACTGCAGCTCCTGGTTCACTTCCTCTCGCTGCGAGAGCAGGCCGTCGAGGTCGGTCTGGCCCATCACCGAGCGAAGCGTTGTCTGGGAGATCTGTGAAGTCGCGCGGATGAAATCGAGGATGCGGACGACCGCCATGGTTGGCTCGACCACGCGGAAGTAGACGACCGCGTTCACCTTCACCGTCACGTTGTCGCGCGTGATCGCTTCTTGCGAGGGCACGTCCAGCGTGATCGTGCGCAGGTCGACCTTCACCATCCGGTCGATGAACGGCAGCAGCACGAACAGGCCCGGCCCCTTCGCTCCCTGCAGGCGTCCGAGGCGGAAGATCACGCCCCGCTCGTACTCCGCCACCACCCGCACCTGGAAGGGGAGCAGCGGGACCAGCAGGATCGCGCTCAGGCCCAGCAGGAAGACGCGAATGATGGTCGCGAGCAGGCTGCTCGGGGGTTCCTGCTCGATTTGTTCGGGTTGTGGTAGCTGTTCGGTCATGGGTCGTTCTCCTTCCGTACCCTGAGCCTAAGGCCGTCGGCGCTCACCACGCGCACCTCTTCGCCCTCCGCGGCGGAGCCGTCTTCCAGCTCCGCTCGCCAGCGCTCGCCCTGGATAAACACCATGCCGTCTGGCGTAAGCGGCGTACGTGCGACCGCCATTCTACCGA
>DAOUID010000276.1:0-7097 GCA_034428315.1 Dehalococcoidia bacterium | reverse complement strand
CTCTGGCAACCTCAAGTGGACCCGCGAGATCTTCGACGCCGAGATCGCCATCCCTGAGAACGGCCGGCCCCTCCTCAAGGGCCGCCTCCCCGCGAGGGGCGTCCGCAAGCTCGCCGACGGCCAGCTCGTCGAACTCGACGGCGGCGTCAACCTCCGCGTCATCACCTCCCCCGGCCACTCCGTCGACTCCATCTGCTACTACCTTGAGGACGAAGGCGTCCTCTTCACCGGCGACACCATGCTCGGCTCGACCACCACCACCATCGGCGACCTCGCCGCCTACCGCGCCACGCTCCAGCGCCTCGTCGACCTCCCCAACCTCAAGGTCATCTGCCCCGGCCACGGACCCCTCGTCCACGACCCCCGCGAGCGCCTCCAGTCCTACATCGACCACCGCAACAACCGCGAGGCCCAGATCCTCGACGCCCTCGAGGAAGGCGGTCCGAAGACCAGCTGGGAGATCATGCTCGCCATCTACGACGACATCGACACCCGCCTCCGACGCGCCGCCGACAGCAACGTCCGCACCCACCTCGCCCAGCTCGAGGCCGAGGGCCGCATCCTCGCCTCCCCCGGCAAACCCCGCCGCGCCACCGCCCGCAGGCGAACCCGCGAGGAGGCCCGCCGGCGCGAGCGCGACCGCATCATCAAGCGCGCCCGGCGCCTCGAAGCCGCCGCCCGCCGCGCCGAGGTTCGCGCCCAGGAAAACCCCCCGACCGATGAGTGGATCGAGCCCCCGCGCTACGAGCTCAGCTGACCATCGCGGACCCATTCCGGCCCGTACTCCCAACGATGAAGGTAAAGCGGTAAGATCAGCCTGCCGCCAACGGGCGGTTTTGTGATCACTGATGCCAGAGACGCACATCGTCCACCGCCGCCTCGATATCGGCGTCCAGAAGGTCCCCAAGCAGGACGCGGATGAACGCATCCGTAACTGGGACGAGACCTACCTCGGCTTCGACCTGAACTCCGCGAAGATCGAGGCAGAGCGCTGCATCCAGTGCCCCTCGGCCCCCTGCCAGGAGGCCTGCCCCGTCAGCAACGACATTCCCGGCGCCTTCGCCCTCGTCGAGGAAGGCGACATCCTCGGCGCCGCCGACAAGTTCCGCGAGACCAGCAACCTCCCCGAGATGTGCGGCCGCCTCTGCCCCCAGGAGAGCCTCTGTGAAGGCGCCTGCGTCGTCGGCTTCGCCATCCGCGCCGATGGCCGCGCCGAGCCGCCCGTCACCATCGGCAAGCTCGAGGCCTTCGTCACCGACTACCAGCGCCGCGAGGTTGGCGGCTACCCCCGCTCCGCGTATCCGCCCCCCGCCAGCGGGCGCAAGGTCGCCGTCATCGGCGCCGGCCCCGCCGGACTCGCCGTCGCCGAGCTGCTCGCCGAGATGGGCCACGCCTCCACCGTCTTCGAATACTGGCCCGAACCCGGCGGCGTCCTCGTCTACGGCATCCCCAACTTCAAGATGCGCAAGCAGATCGTCGACGACTACATCGCCCACCTCGAGGCGCTCGGCATCGAGTTCCAGTGCAACACCTACGTCGGCAAGGACATCACCGTCGACGAGATGCTTGACGGCGAATACGACGCCGTCTTCCTCGGCACCGGCGCCGGCGTCGGCAACGAGCTCGGCATCGAAGGCGAGGACCTTGAGGGCGTCCACCGCGCCACCGACTACCTCGTGCGTGGCAACCTCCTCCCCCACCAGCTCCCCGAGCACCTCCAGGAGCCCCTCCCCCAGCCCACCAGGGTCGCCGTCATCGGTGGCGGCGACACCTCCATGGACTGCGTCCGTACCGCCGTTCGCATGGGCGCCGAGACCGTGACCTGCGTCTACCGCCGCACCGAGGCCGAGATGCTCGGCCGGGGCGAGGAGCGCATCAACGCGCGTGAGGAAGGCGTCCAGTTCGAGATGCTCACCGCCCCCCTCCGCATCCTCGGCGACGAGAACGGCAAGGCCACCGGCGTCGAGTGCATCCGCATGCGCCTCGGCGAGCCCGATGACTCAGGCCGCCGCCGCCCCGTCCCCATCGAGGGCAGCGAGTTCGTCATCGAAGCCGACACCATCCCCATCGCCATCGGCTACGGCGCCGACCCCGTCGTCCCCGAAACCACCAGCGGGCTCAGCACGAGCTGGGGCGCCCTCATCGAGATCGATGATGGCGGACGCACCTCCCGCCGCGGCGTCTTCGCCGGCGGCGACAACGTCAACGGCGCCGACCTCGTGGTCACCGCCCTCGCCGACGGTCGCCGCGCCGCCGAAGCCATCGCCGCCTACCTCGACACCCTGGACTAGCAAGTTCTTCACCTGGAAGGGTGGTCGAGGCTGACAGCACCCTGTATGCTTCCAATACCTTCGAACGCATGTACTGCGAAAGTGTCTGAACGTCTTCACATTTGGGAGCCTGTTTCGGGGCTGACTGTCTTGGAACTCTGCGCTGGAGCCGGTGGGCAAGCGCTTGGGCTTGAGATGGCGGGTTTCGGCATGGCGGCCGCTGTCGAGGTCGACCCCATGCCCTGCAAGACGCTCGCAGAGAATCGTCCAGAGTGGGATGTCCGCGAGCAAGATGTCCACGAATTCGAGGGCCACGAATTTGACGGGATGGATCTCCTGGCCGCTGGTGTCCCGTGTCCGCCATTCTCCATTGCAGGAAAGCAGCTTGGGTCCGACGACGAGCGTGACCTCTTTCCTCCGGTCTTGCGGGCCATTGAGGAAGTACGCCCCCGCGCAGTACTGATCGAGAACGTTCGTGGCCTGATGGCCAAGCGGTTTGAGGGCTACCGCTCGGAAGTCTCTGCGCGACTGTCAATCCTTGGGTATCACGCAAACTGGCGAGTGCTCAACGCGTCGACATTTGGCGTCCCCCAACTCCGGCCCCGAACGCTGATGGTTGCCCTCCGCGACGAAGACCAGCCTTATTTCGAGTGGCCTGAGGGGGATGATGACGTCGCGCCCACAGTCGGCGAGGCCCTGGCCGACCTCATGGCGTCCAATGGGTGGCCTGGGGCCACCGCCTGGGTGGGAAGGGCCTCTGACATCGCTCCCACGCTCACCGGTGGGTCGAAGAAACATGGGGGTCCCGACCTAGGCCCTACCCGTGCGCGGGAACAGTGGGCGCAACTCGGGGTGGATGGTCTAGGGATGGTGGAGGACGCGCCTGGGTCTGACTTCCCTGTCGACGGACTCCCTCGGCTCACGACCGAGATGACTGCGCGTCTTCAGGGCTTCCCGGATTCGTGGCACTTTGCTGGTCGCAAGACGGCTCGTCACCGTCAGATCGGAAATGCTTTTCCGCCGCCGGTGGCGAAGGCTATCGGCATCGCGATTCGGGACGCTCTCGCAGATGAGCAGCGTGGGCTGCATGCGGGGAGGGTGCGGAGGAGGCTGATGGAGCAGCCGGCCAGCTACGAGACTCTTCGTGCCTAGGCGAGGGACCTCAGACGGTCACGCAGAACTGGCCGTGGCTTTGTACGAGGATCTCCTGACTGCCCGAGATTGGCACCTTGATCGAGCGTGGCTCGCTATCACAACGCTGTTGGTAACCTGCGACATTTGGCGGGATGGCGAGTGGCGACTCTTCCACAACGCACCTGTGGTCCGAGAATCCAATGACTACAAGCTGACAAAGGTCGGCGCTCCCAACAAGGCGTTGTCAGAGGCGTTCCAGGTAAGACGGCGAATCGCGGAAGAGCTAGGGGTAGATCCAGAGGGGGTCTGTTCCGAGCTAGGCGTGTTCTTTCGTCACTCGGAGATCGATGGCCTGCAGCCGAACAACCTCAGGGGCCACGCGTTCCGCTCGCTCGTGGCCGAGACACTTGCGACGTTCGGTGATCCGCAGCTCGATGTGGCTGAGGAAGTCTCCCCGCGCGAGCTCTTCCCGGGCTTCGACTTCGGGAATCGGAGCAAGGACGCCCGCATCGACATTGTCGTCAAACGAGGACCGCGACCTGTTGCACTCATCACAACTCGGTGGACCTACCGCCATGACCGGGTTGACATCATTGACGAAGCTCGCGCCTATGTTCCTGCTGCCCGGAACCTGAACCGCGATTGCCGGTTCTTTGGGGTTACGGCTGAGTTCGGCACGGCGAGATTGAAGAAGGTGATAGGTCAAACGTCGCCCCTAATGCGGAATTCTGCCATCGACAGGCTGGTGCATCTGAACCCTGAGTTGCCTGGCGAACTGATCGGCCGGAACGGTGATCTGCGAGAGATGTGGTCATTGGAGCGGATGGTCCAGGACTCGTCCAACTGGCACTAACGGGCCAGCAAGGGTTCTTGAGTGGGTCGCGAGCAGAGTCCGCCGTCCTCAGGAGCAAGGGCAACCGCCATCGACCCTCGTGCTCTTCGGCGCTGGGCTCGCCGCCACGGGCGTTCGTTTCCTTGGCGCTCCTGCAGTGGCTACGCGATCGCTGTCGCGGAAGTACTCCTACAGAAGACGCGGGGCGAAGCGATCGAGGACGTGTGGCGGACGGTACTCAAGCGGTACCCATTGCCAGAGACTCTTGGTCGGTCGCGGCCAGGTCCGCTTGAGCGCATCGTTTCGCCCCTCGGGCTGGGAGAGCAACGTGCAGGAAGACTTCGCGAAATGGCCAGGTCGTGGCGGGCTGTGACAACTGGCGCAGGCCCCGTGAGGGGCCTCGGCCCCTACGGTCAGGCAATAACCCGGCTTTCGCTGAACTTGCCTGCAGGCGCGGTTCCCGTAGACGGTGGGTCAGCAAGGGTCGTCACTCGCTACTACGGCTTCGCCTTCGACCGTGGCGAACCCCGAAAGAAGCCAGAAGTGAGGGAAGCCGTTTCCGCCCTTCTCGCTCGCGGCAGGTCGATGACCGCCTTGGCCACCGTCCTTGCCCTGGTCGACTTAGGCGCCATCATCTGTAAGCCCCGCAACCCTGAGTGTCCGCGTTGCCCGCTGCGCTCGGGCTGCGCCTACTTCGCGGCCTCTCTCTAGTCCCTCAGCGCGGCGTCGCCGCGCGCTCTCTCACCCCTCAGCCGCCCACAGGGCGGCGCTCTCCTCAAAGTGGAGCGGGCGAAGGGAATCGAACCCTCGTCTCAACCTTGGGAAGGTCGCATTCTGCCATTGAACCACGCCCGCCCGCGCCGACCGCATCCTATCATTGCCCGTACTTCCACCGGAGGCTGCCTGTGCCCATCCCCAAAGAGCTCGCCCTCACCCCCGACGAGATCGACGACATCATGTCGACCAGCTGGAACATGCGTATCGCCACCGTCGGACCCGGCGACCGCATCAACCTCACCCCCCTCTGGTTTGGCTGGGCGGGAGGCAAGGTCTACACCATGTGCCGTGGGCAGAAGGTCGCCAACCTGCGCCGCAATCCCGTCGCCACCGTCCTCGTCGACAAGAACGAACGCTACCCCGAGCTCCAGGGCATCATGCTCCAGGGCCGCGCCACCGTTCTCGAGGACCCCGACGCCGAGAACGCCGACCCCCACCTCGAGGAAGCCCGCCTCCAGATGGGCGAAAAGTACGGCCAGTCCGACGGACGCCACGCAGGCACCGCCGCCGGACGCACCCGCCGCTGGGTCGTCCTCGAACCGGACCGCGTCGTCACCTGGGACAACTTCAAGCTCGAACGGCTCCAGCGCTAGCCGCCGCTACAGCTTCGCGACGAGCCACTCCTCCGCCGCCCCCACCACGTCGTCCCCAATGGCGAAGTGCCCGCCGGGCAGCGTGACGAGGTCCTTCTCCCCCGGGAGTCCGGCGTAGAGCTCCATCGTCGCGTCGGCCGACACCACCTCGTCTCGCTCCTTCGCTACGACTCGCACGGCCACCTCCGCGAGCCCCGCCAGGTGGCTCCCCTCCCCCTCGGCCGGACCGCTCAGTGGCCCCGTCCCCGCCGCCGCGAACACCGCCGCCCGGAACCGCCCCTGCCCCGCCACCGCCGGCACCCCCAGCATCGCCCCCAGCGAGTAGCCGTAATACCCCAGCCGCCCGACGTCGATGGGATATCGCTCGGCCAGCGCATCGACCGCCGCCGCCACCTCCCCCGCGAACTGCGCCGCCATCGCCGCTGCCTGCTCGGGGTCGCGCATGGCGGCGAACGGGTCGGGCACTGCCCGCTCCCCGTGTCCGGGAGCGTCAAGCCCGAGGCACGCCCAGCGATGCGTGGTCGCCCAGGCGCGCGCCGGTCCCGCCACGATCGCGTCGTCCTTGCTGCTCATCCCCGGGTGCTGGATGAACACCAGCGGCAGTGCCCCCTCCTCGCCGTCCGGGAGCCAGAGCCGTCCCGGCGTCTCCCCGAGCCGGAAGCGGATGTCCCGCAGGCCCCCGTACTCGCTCTCGCTCGACTCGAACTGCGCCATCGCCGGGAGCCTACGCGCTCCCCTTCCCCCGCGTCCCCATCCGCCCCCACAGGAGGATCCGCTTGAACGGCAGCAGGAATGGGCGCTCGTCCGGCAGGACCTCCAGCAGCCGTTCCCGGTAGTCCGCCAGGTACGCCTCGTACTCCTCGCTCGAGAGCCGCGTGCGGTAGTCCGTGAGGAGCGAGCCCTTCATCCACTCCACCACCTCCTCCGGCCCCGCCAGCCGGTGAAGGTAGACCTGCAACCGCACCTGCTGCTCCTCGAACCCGTTGCGCGCGAGCATCTCCGCGTACCACTCGGCCTCCCGCAGCGGGTAGCTCCGCACGTGCCCGCCGAGTGCCTCCGCGTGCCGTGGCTCCCGCGCCACGTCGTGCGCCACCGTATGCGACACGTGGTCGTGGTTCATGGGCATCTGCACGGCCAACTGCCCGCCCTCCCCGAGCATCGCCGCCAGCCGCGGGAACAGCGCCTCGTGGCCGTCCACCCACTGCAGCGCTGCGTTCGAGAACACGACGTCGAAGCCGCTCGCATCGAACGACGCGATGTCCCCCTGCTCGAAGCGCACCCCGCCCGCGGCGTGCTCCGCGCTCTGCGCCAGCATCGCCTCCGACCGATCCACCCCCACCGTCTCCGCTGCTCCGGTGTGCTCGTGCAGCACGCGCGTCAGGACGCCAGTGCCGCACCCCAGGTCCACCACCCGCCCGCCCGGGACCGGTTCCACCAGCGCCAGCAGGTCGTGGAACGGCTGCTCCCGCTCCGTGCGGAATCGTGCGTACT